>DAOVTY010000272.1 GCA_030632865.1 Bacteroidota bacterium | reverse complement strand
AGCGTTTCGTTTTTCGCGATGGTAACAATTGCTTGCCCTGTCTCTACATACTGCCCGTTTTTAACAAACAGTTGTTTTACAAATCCATTTACAGGACTGGTAACAATTTGCCCCGATGAAGTAAAATTTTTGTTCAGATTATCAAATACTATTTTTGCATTATCGTATCGATTTTTTGCATTTAGCAAATCTTTTTCTGAAACTATTTTTTCTTTTGCAAGCTTCTGGACACGTTCGAAATCTGCTTTTGTTTTTTCAAAATTATTTTGTGCTTCAGCAAATCGCACCGAAGAATTATTATCGGCTAATCCATTCCCTGAAATTGTAAATAAAATTTGTCCACTTGAAACACTTTTCCCTTCCAGTATTTTTTCAGTAGATAGAATTACAATCCCATTTGTTCGTGCTGAAACCAAATTCTCGTTTTCAGGCGTTGGCAGAACTTGTGCAGAAGTTTTAATAACTTGTCCGAAAGGTTCAATCTTGGGTAGTTCAGTTGCAAATTCCACTTTCCATGATTGTTCCTTAGAAAAAAATGTAGCATTTGTTTCTGAAATTTCAACTTCCTCAGCTTCGTGAATTGCATCGTGATCATCGAAAAATACTTCAATATTCCGGGCAATTAACAGATAATCTCCTTTTTCGGTTTTTATATCAAATTTCAACTCTCCTACACCTTCTTCCTCCGGTACGATATTAAAACTATAAATACCTTTTCGTGTTGGTTTTTTCAGAGTCTGACTTACTTCTTTTCCATTCACAATTAGCTGAATGGTTATGTTGCCATTTTCCAAGGCGGTAAAATCGGGCAAATTTGAAAAATGCGCCAAAACTGCTGATTTATGGCCAACAACAAATGGGTCAGCTTCTGCAAATAACTCAAATTTATTACTATAGGAAGTAATTTGAATTTTTACATCTTCGTGTACATGAACATCTTCCGCTACTATTTCTTGTTCATGATCGTGAATGTCAGTTTCGGCAGCCTCATTATTGTGGTTGTGAGAGTTTGATCCGTGTTTATGACCACATCCAACATAAATCAAGGCTAGCGTAGCAAATAAAAATATCTTAATTTTCATCGAAAATATTGTTTAAATTTTAAAAAATAATTGAACTATGAATACATTTAAAATGGCGGCAATTAAATTACCGCTTGTATTCATCTGAAAATCATCTATTTAAACAACAGGAGGCGCTCGCAGACCAAGCACTCTGTTTAGAAAAAGCGAGTCAGTCGAAGTAATTAAAGGGGGCAGATTACCAAAAAAATCAAACTGAATTATACCAATCGATATTCTATTACCCAAAGTTGTTTTGAACAAGTCGGAACCTTGGGTATTAAAATTATTATCGAAAAGTTTACTTTCTTGTTTTATCTGTTTAGAAGGAATTATAAAATCGTGAGCCAACTCGCAACATTGAACATCATGACCGTCATCGTGATTAGGAGTGCCATGATCGTGTTCATACGCATCTTTGCATGACTCGTGATGAGAATGTATCAAGAATATTTCTCCATAATGCTGATGATGAGGCAACATAATATGAGCCAACATAATAATATTGGCAACGAGGATAAAAGATATTGCTGTGACCCGTTTAATCATTTTCCAAAAAATCCGAGGTAAAGATAATAGAAATTTTGTGCATTCTTACTTGATAATCTATTTGCGAGGTTTGAAGTTATGCGTATAAATCTATATAATTTTCTACAGTTGTGAAAAATATGGTTTGTAAAATAAACTTCTGCTGTAACGAATCAAGGTTATGGGCGTCTTATAAGACAAAAACGACAAATTGCCTTAAAGCCATGCAAGCAAAAAACAGCCATAAAAGAATTTTTACAAGTAGAATTGGGGGGTTTGTCGAATAAATAAGGAGAATAAACAGAGAATTCTTCATTTTTAAACCGAAAACAAAAACATTGCCAACTCTGCCATGAGTGGGCAGAAAGCAAAAACAATGATAAGTCTTAAAAATATTAATAAATCGTATGTTACGGGTAGTAATTCGTTGCATGTATTAAAAGGTATCGATCTTGAAATTGAGGCAGGCGAATTCGTTTCGATTATGGGTTCTTCCGGTTCCGGAAAATCAACTTTACTTAATATTCTGGGTATTCTAGACAATTACGATGAGGGGGAGTATTACTTAAATGGTACTCAGGTAAAGAATATGACAGAAAAGAAAGCTGCCAAATTGCGTAACGAATTGGTAGGATTTGTATTTCAGTCGTTTAACCTTATTTCGTTTAAAAATGCCATGGAAAATGTTGCACTTCCTTTATATTACCAGGGAGTTAATCGCAAAAAACGAAATAAAATAGCTCTTGAATATTTAGATAAAATGGGGTTGCTAGAGTGGGCAGAACACATGCCAAACGAAATGTCTGGCGGACAGAAACAACGCGTTGCAATTGCCAGGTCACTTATTTCGAAACCTAAAATAATTTTTGCAGATGAACCAACCGGCGCGCTAGATACAAGCACTTCGTACGAAGTAATGAATATTTTGAAAGAAATTAACGCCGAAGGAATAACTATAATTATAGTAACACACGAACACGATATTGCTGCAATGACTCAAAAAATTATTCGGTTAAATGATGGTGTTATTGCAGAAATTATAAAAAATGGCGATTTGAAAGATTGGAAGCAGCAATACGCGAAGGAGTTTGAAATGACACTTGTTAGAGAGTGAGACTTTGAAGAAAGTCGCAGTTTTCAATCACAGATAAATTTATGAAAGTTAAAATAGAAATATGATCTACTTTGAACTAAGAATTTTAAACTAAAAAATGTTTGACATAGATATTTGGCAAGAGATTTTTGCCACCATCAAAAAAAATAAAATGCGTACTTTTCTCACAGGCTTTAGTGTTGCCTGGGGAATTTTTATGCTCATGATTTTGCTGGGTTCGGGCAACGGACTTAGTAATGGTGTTAAGCAAAATTTTATGAGCGATGCCATAAATGCAATGTGGTTGTGGAGCGGTAGCACAAGTATTCCTTATCAGGGAATGAACGAAGACAGAGAAATCAGGTTTACGAATACCGATTATGAAACATTAAAAGATATACCAGGAATTGAATACACATCTGGCAGATTTTTCATTAATGGAAATACTTTTTCGTACGGTAATGAATATGGTAATTACACTGCAATTACATGTCATCCCGAATTAAAAAAGGTTGAAAATATTAAAATTATTGAAGGCCGTTTTATTAATCAAATAGATATTAATAAGGCACGAAAATCAGTTGTGTTGGGAAAAGATATTTACGACGCACTTTTTAAAGAAAAAAATGCCATTGGAGAATATATCAGAGTAAACAATATACCTTTTAAAGTAATTGGCGTTTGTGAAGAAAGTAGTGGAACTCGCAGTCGTAACGCGTACATTCCAGTTACAACCGGACAGAAAGTTTTTAATGGCTCAAACCGCTTACACAATTTTGCATTAACTATTAACGCAGAAACTATAGAAGATAGTCGGGCAATTGAGACTCAGATTCGCGAAACACTTGCACGGAAACACAAATTCGATTCTTCAGATAGGTCTGCATTGGGATCGTACAATAAATTGGAAGATGTAATTCAAACCATGAAAATATTTCAAGCCATCAATATTTTTATCTGGATTATTGGAATAGGGACATTAATAGCAGGGGTTGTTGGTGTAAGTAATATAATGCTGATTATTGTAAAAGAGCGAACTAAAGAGATTGGAATTCGCAAGGCAATTGGAGCTAGCCCAGGCTCGGTTATTGGCTTGATTTTACTTGAATCGGTAATAATTACAACAATTGCCGGCTATATTGGATTGGTTCTCGGAGCAGGATTAATGGAGGGAGTCAGCTTTATTGT
>DAOVTY010000034.1 GCA_030632865.1 Bacteroidota bacterium | reverse complement strand
TTAATGAGAAAAATTCCAGTCAGAGCTTAAAAAAAGTTAATTGCAATACGTACAACATAAAAACCATCTTCAATTAGTCCATAAATATTTGGGCGGCGTCCTCCACTTGAATTACCTTGCCCCAAGTCTTCAATTAGGTTATTATCAATTAATTCTATTAAAAGGCTATTAACTTTCGGAGTACTTAATTTTAGAAGTTTAGAAAGCTTTGCGTTAGATAGCGGGCCATTAAAATATAAAGCCCGAATAATCTGTTTTTTATGAACTAATTTCTTGAGCTCAATAGCATGACTTTGATTTCCAGTATTTTTAAACAGGTTTTTCATGCATGTGTTATTTTGTTTGCAAGCAAAGATTACAATAATTTGTATCTCAGACAAGCGGCTTTTTAAAAAAATTACAAAGAATCGTAAGGTTTTAATAAATTTAACTTTCTGTTTACACAAAAAATTTTAATCTTTACGGTTATTTAAATATTCAAAAAAATAATTAATATTTTTGAATATTATATAAACTTATAAACGCATAATATTATGAACTTGAGAAGATTCTTTTTTGTTTTTCTGTCGTTATTTATATTGCAGTTAACTTATGCCCAGTCGCAAAAAATTATTAATATTCCAGAAATTCCTGGCTATAAAACTTTAAAATGTGATTTTCATATGCACACAGTTTTTTCTGATGGTACAGTTTGGCCAACAGTTCGGGTGCAGGAAGCATGGGCAGAGGGTTTAGATGCTATTGCCATAACAGATCATATTGAATATTTACCACATTCAAAAGATATTGTTTCAGACCATAATAGATCTTTCGATATTGCAGAACCTATTTCTGAAAAATTAGATATTATTTTAGTTAAAGCTGCTGAGATTACGCGAAGTATGCCTCCTGGACATTTAAATGCACTTTTTATTAGTAATGCTAATTTGTTAGATTTAGATGATGTTAAAGATGCCATAAAAGAAGCTCGAGATCAGGGTGCATTTCTTTTGTGGAATCATCCCGGCTGGAAATCGCAACAGCCAGACACAACACTTTGGTGGGATGAACATACAGAGCTATTAGAAAATGATATGTTACATGGGATTGAGGTTTATAATAGCACGTCTTATTATCCGGAGGCACTTGACTGGGCCAACGAAAAGAATTTAACTATGTTTTGTAATACCGATGTTCATGGGCCAATTGGCATGTCGTACAAGTTAAAGAATAATCACCGTCCTTTAACATTGGTTTTTTCAAAAAGTCGTACTTCGAGTGGAATTAAAGAGGCGCTTTTTAGTGGACGAACAGCGGTTTATTATGATAATACGCTAATTGGAAAATCAATTTATTTAGAGCCACTATTTTTTGCGTCATTAGAATACGAAAATAAGCCTCTAGAATTAGAGAATAAGCTGAGTAAAATAATTAAAATAAAAAATAATTCGGATGTGGATTATGAGCTAAATCTTGTTCAGCCAGGAATTGGGTTTGATGTTGAAGAAAAGATTATTCTTAAAGCACACCATGTAACAGCTTTAGAAATATCTGGAAATTCTGATGAAGTAAAAGAGATGAAAAAATTGAATGTTTATTACGAAGTTAAAAATTTAAAAATTGCTTCTGACGAAAATTTGGTGGTAACTTTTTCTTTTAATAATTAATACTTCGTTTAATATAAATAGTTAATGCAAAAAAATAAACCCGATTTATTTGAATATATTATTTCTAATAACGAAGAAATTTCGTCTGGAGTGTACTTAATATCCTTTGAGCGAGATTTTGACTTCTTACCCGGACAAGTAGTAAAAATTGCCCTAGATTTAGAATATCCACCTCGAATTTACAGTATTTGTAGCGGTAATAGAGAGAGCGAAATTAAAATTTTATTTGACATAAAGGAGGATGGTATTTTAACTCCAAAGTTGGCAGGAATGATTCCAGGAGAAAAAATTTTGGTGTCGAAACCATACGGTAGTTTTTTGGGAACTACAGAGCCGGCATGGTGGATTTCTACAGGAACCGGAATTGCTCCATTTTATAGTATGTTTCAATCAGGTTTAAAAACAGATAAAAAATTACTTCACGGAGTTAGATATTTAAATCAGTTTTATTTTGAAGATGAGTTGGAGTGGGCATTAGACGATAATTATGTACGCTGCTGTTCTCAAGAATCGTCGTGCGATGTATTTTTTAAACGAGTTACAGATTATCTAAAAACAATTACAGAATTCCCAGATGTAAAATATTATATATGTGGTAATGCACTAATGGTTGTTGAAGTTAGAGATTTATTAATATCAAAAGGAGTGTTGTTTGAAAATATTCTTTCTGAAATATATTTCTAATAAAATACTCCTAATTTAGTCGTAATTTGTAACTTCCCAGCCAAATTAAAATCAATATTATTAATAGCTTTTTAAAATAACCCTATGAAAAAACAAATTATTACAACTTTGGCAATATTTATTATTGCATCAATGAATTTTGTGCAAGCACAAACGTTAGACAATATTTTAGAGAAACACTTTAAAACTGTTGGTCAGGATAAGCTTGCAAATGCAAAAACGTATTATCTTAAAGCAGAACTTAGCCAGATGGGAATGGTTTTGCCCATGGAAATGAGAATGAAACGGCCTGATAAATTTAGGGTTGAGATGGAAATGCAAGGTCAGAAAATGATACAAGCCTATGATGGTGTAAACGGCTGGATGGTAGCTCCCTGGATAAGTCCAGAACCACAGGTTTTAGAGGGCAGCCAATTAAATGAGGCAATGAAACAGGCCGATTTGGAGGGGGAGCTTTATAAATTTAAAGAGAAAGGACATGCAGTTGAATTTGTGGGAAAGGTAAGTATTGACGGAAAAGAGACATACAAAATTAAATTGACGAATAAAGATGGAAGCATAAAAGATTATTTTATAGATGCTAGTACAGATTTAATTGTAAAAGTTAAAACAAAATTAAGTGCTCAAGGACAAGAGGTTGATATTGAACAAAATTTAAGCGAATATAAAGATTTTGATGGTTTTAAAATGGCTACAAAAATGTTATCGACAACACCTATGGGCGATGTTAGTTTAACTATAGTTGAGTTTAAACTTAATGAGAGTTTCGATGAGGCTATGTTCAAACAACCTGGTAAATAACTGAATTATCATCATAGTAATTATAAGGGGCGAATATTCGCCCTTTTTTTTGTCCAAATATTTCCCCAATTTATTCCCGAATAAATTGGTTTAAAAATCTTACTTTTTAAAATTTTCGACTTATATATTCTATAGAAACAACTATTTCTGTTAATAGAATACAAAAAGGTCTTTTAATAATTGATAGGTAATTATTGCAATTTGGTGTTTTCGCATTCGTAATAGCTTCATATTTATTGTTTAAACGGCTAATTAGTTGCAAATTGAAATAATTGAGCCAATTTTTTTACAAAATATAATAGCAAACTAAAAGGTCTTTTATTTTTATGTTGTTCAGCATATATTATATTTTTTCTACAACCATAACTTGTAGTCGCATTTAAACAATTAAAAATTACAAGTCATGAAAAAGTTAATGTTAACAGTTTTAGTTATTGTGTTTATTTTTGGAGTATCAACTGCAAAAAAAGACAAGATTCCCTTAATTGGTTCGCAAGCACCTTCTTTTACAGCTCAATCTACTAACGGCGAAGTTACTTTCCCTGATAGTTATGGTAAGAGCTGGAAAATATTATTTAGTCACCCGCAAGACTTTACTCCTGTTTGCTCTTCAGAGCTATTAGAGTTGGCGTACATGCAAGACGAATTTAAAAGTCTGGGCGTAGAAATTGCAGTAATTTCAACAGATAATTTATCTCAACACTACATGTGGAAAGCCCATTTAGAAGAGTTGGATTATAAAAATAGGGGGGTACAAAAAATTGATTTTCCACTTTTTGAGGACAAAGATGCTGTTGCTTCAAAAAAATATGGAATGTTGCACGAGCCGGTTAGCACAAGTAAAGATGTTAGGGGAGTGTTTATTATTGATTCGGAAAATATAGTTCGATCGATTAATTTTTATCCGATGCAAGTTGGAAGGAATATGCAAGAGATTGTGAGAATTGTTGAAGCATTGCAAAAAACAGATTCAGAACAAGTTCTTACACCTGCCAACTGGGAAAAAGGAGATGATGTTTTGATGCCATACTATCCATATACAAAATCAGAGTTGGCGGCAAATCCAGATTTGAAAAATGATTATTATAATGTTGGGAATCGTCTGTTTTTTAAAATAGCAGATAAAGAGTAGTTATGTACTAAAATGGTTAGGTATTTTTTATTTAATTGATAACAGTAAAACAGCAAAGAGGGAGCAATAGCTCCCTCTTTTGTTAGGCTTTATTCTCTTATTTCGTCTTTATCCGAATAGTAGTTTTATCATCTTTGCCATCTGCATTAATCAATTCAATACTTTCAATTTTATCTTTGTCAATGTCCTTTATTTTTTTTGCTTTTACCTTTTTTCCATCTAAGAAATATACTGTATTTGTGTCGCCAGGATAGCTGAGGAAAATAGGCTGACGTTGATATTTTTTTGCCATTTCGCGATATTTTTCTGCCATTTTCTTCTGTTTCTCCGCCATCTGTTTGGCTTGCTCTTTAAATTGTGCGCGTTGCTCATCGGTTAGTTCATGTTGTTTAGAACTCATTTCGTGTTGACGGGCAATTAGTTCTTCAATTCGTTTATCAGTATAACCACTACTTCTAACAGAATATTCAAACAATGATTTGTTGCTGTTGTCAATTTTATAAAGATTTTCTAGTCCGCGCAAATTTAATCGAAATAATTCCTCGATAGGGGTCAAGAGGAAAGTATGAAAATCAATATGTTTTCATAACGCTTTGAAAAAGCGTATTTTCACTTCAAGGCAAAGAATATAAACAAATATATACTGAGCAACTCAGATTGTGGTAATTCTCGATACCTCGAGGCTTGCCCCGGGGTTATTCATTTCAAATTTTAGTTGTTTGAAAATTAGATTGTTGTATAAATATATTTGTTCAGTTATGCAAATATGCATTCAATTCCACCAAAATGTATATTTTAGCAGCTTTCAATCAAGAATGACAATAACACAATTAATAACTTTTCTTTTGATAGGAATCGGTTTGAGTTTCGATTCATTTGCTGTCTCGATTTCGTGCGGATTAATGAAGCGTGAAATTAGATTTAAACAAGCTGTATTCATAGCCTCTTTTCTTGCACTTTTTCAAGCTGTATTTCCGGTTATAGGGTGGTTTATTGGTAGCACTGTAAAAGATTTAATTTCGTTCGTTGACCACTGGATTGCTTTTGGACTGCTTGCATTTATTGGTATTAAAATGATTGCTGAGGGGGCAAAAAAAGAGGGGACACTTACCAATTTCGATCCCTTTAAGTTTACTGTATTAATTGGTTTGTCTGTTGCAACCAGCATTGATGCGTTGGTAGTTGGATTAAGCTTTGGGTTTTTAGATATGCCAATATTGTTTCCTGCAATTATTATTGGCGTTGTAACATTTATTGCCTCAATGTTGGGAATGTTGTTTGGAAAGAATATTCCTGCAAAACGGAGTCGGCAATCACTAATTTTAGGTGGTGTAATTCTAATTTCAATAGGAATAAAAATATTGGTGGAACACTTGTGGGTTTAGTTTTCTAACTCGGTAATTTTTAAAACTACATCGTAATCTTCTAATTTAATTGTTTGTGTTGAAATAGGATATGGAGTAACATCTATTAATTGGAAGGAGAAATTACTTATTGTATCAATTTTATTATTGTAAGAACTTAAAATTATAGAGCCAGATTGCCAACTTTCTACAGCAATCTCAACATCAACTTTCCCTTCCCATAAACATAAAACATCAATCGGGCAGCGAGAATCATAGACTCCTGTAATAGAAAATTTCAGCAAATTGTCTTCCGATTTATTTAACTCTCCAAATCCAAATTCATTATCAAAACCAAACTGGAAAGTTTCTTGAGTATCCTCGCTATTACAAGAAGTGAGAATGTATGTTATAAAAATTATTGTAAAAATTAATTTAGTCATCATGCAAATTTATTAATAGATCGCGAAAAACATAAAAAGGTTGCGTTAATAATTAAATTTGTGCTTTTAAAACTGTTTGGTAAATGAATATTGGTAATATAGAATTGACGGGGACACCGCTATTTTTAGCACCCATGGAAGACGTAACATATAAATCGTTTAGGTGGATGTGTAAGAAATATGGTGCCGATGTTATGTACACCGAATTTGTTTCGTCGGAAGCGTTGGTACGCGATATTGAAAGACAGAAACAAAAAATGACATTGTTTGATTTCGACCGTCCAGTTGCCATTCAAATTTACGGTCATAACATAGATTCTATGGTAAGGGCAGCGCAAGTTGCAGAAGAGGCGAAACCCGATTTTATAGATATTAATTTTGGCTGCCCAATGAAAAAAATTATTCGCCATGGCGCTGGTTCTGCTCTGTTAAAAGATTTGCCAAAAATGCAATTAATGGCAGCCGAAATTGTAAAAGCAGTGAATGTTCCGGTAACGGCAAAAACAAGGTTAGGTTGGACAGAGGGAAATAAACCAATTATGGAAGTTGCCGAAAGATTACAGGATGTTGGTATTGCGGCGCTTGCAATTCATGGGCGTACGCGCGAACAACTTTACACAGGTAAAGCAAATTGGAGTTTAATTGGTGAAGTGAAAAACAACCCGAAAATTACAATGCCAATAATCGGAAACGGCGATATTAATAGTGCCGAAAAAGCAAAGCAGTTTTTAGATGAAACCGGAGTTGACGCGTTAATGATTGGTCGCGGTGCAATTGGTCGCCCGTGGCTGTTTAAAGAGGTAAAGCACTATTTTGATACGGGCGAAATTTTACCGTTTCCAACTGTTGCCGAAGTTGTTGAAGTTTTGCTGGAGCAGATTAAATTAAATCTCGAATGGAAAGATAACGAACGTGCCGGTATATTAATGTTACGTCGCCATTTTGCCAAGTATTTTCCAGGTGTGCCAAAGTTTAGGGAGATAAAAATTAAACTTTTACGAGCTAATACCAGCGACGAGGTTCATGAAATACTTGACGAAATTGTTAGAGTTTATGGAAATCATCAACTTGATTATTCGAATGTAAGTTTAAAATAATGGATAAAAAATTTTCAAAACATTACTCAGAAAGCGGTCTTTGGGAAAAGATCAAAAAGGTTTCGAAAGCCGCAGGTACAAAAGTAGTTTATGCAGCGCTTCTACTTTATTACGCCATGCAAGATAAAAGTATGAGTGTAAAAACAAGGCTCTCGATAGCGGCAGCATTGGGCTATTTTATTTTGCCAACCGATGCTATTTTCGATTTAACACCGATAATTGGTTTCTCTGATGATTTGGGAGTTTTGCTTTTTGTATTGTCGCAAATATCGGCAAGTATTACGCCAGAAGTTAAAGATAAAGCAAAGCTCAAAATAGAAGATTGGTTTGGAGAAATAAATGAGGATGAAATTCAGGAAATAGAGAAGGATATATTTTAAGCTATTCTAATGGCGGTTAATAAAATGATTTCGCAATTTAAAATTTGAAAAATGATAGTACTTGATTTTTCAATTGCCCAATGGTTGTTGTTAGCTGTTTGTGCCATGTTTGTTGGAATGTCGAAAGTTGGCGTGCCAGGAATTTCGATGATTGTTGTGCCAACATTGGCAATTATTTTTGGAGGAAAAGCTTCAACAGGAATTCTGCTTCCAATATTAATGATGGCCGATTTGTTTGGAGTATCGTATTATCACAGACATGCCCAGTGGAAATACCTTTGGAAATTAATACCATGGGCGGTTGTTGGAATTGGCATTGCACTTTGGGTTGGCAAAGTAGTAAACGACGAGTTGTTTAAAAATTTAATTGCCATTTTAGTTTTTGGGTCAATTGCTTTAATGCTTTTGAAAGATCGAAAAAAGGGAACAGACTTTTTCCCAGATAAGTGGTGGTTTGCTGCATCGATGGGTATATTAGGTGGCTTTGCAACAATGATTGGAAATGTTGCAGGTCCCATATTTGCTATATATCTTTTGGCAATGCATCTTCCGAAAAACAGCTTTATAGGTACAGGAGCATGGTTTTTTCTAATCATTAATTTCTTGAAATTTCCGTTACATATTTTTGTGTGGAAAACTATTGACAGGAGTACATTAACCTTAGATTTATTGTTACTGCCAGCAATTGCTGTTGGTGCATTTATTGGGATAATGCTTGTGAAAAAGATTTCTGATAAAATTTATAGAACTACTGTTATAATAGTTACGGTGCTCTCTGCTTTTTTGCTATTAATTTAAAATATTATATTCGTTTTTATTATAGAAATGGTAGTGCGGATGCGATAAAATAAAAATAATTATGGAACAACTAAATAGTTTTTTTAAAAATAATAGTGTTCAAAATATTCTTGATATTGGAACAGGAACAGGTAATTTTTTGGTAAATCTTAAAAATATATTCCCCAATGCAAAAATTATTGGAGTAGATCCAAATTCAGAATCGCTGAAAGAGGCGACTGAGAAATTTCCCGATGTTAAGTTTCAAAAAATGGGTGCTGAAAATATTAAGTTTTCTGATAATTCTTTTGATTTGGCAAGTATTTCAATGGCACTACATCATTTGTCTGATGTTGGTGGTGCAATGAAAGAGATGCAGCGAGTTACAAAATCTGGTGGATGGATAATTGTAAGCGAACTGTTTGGCGATAATTTAAATTCTGCACAGGAAGTTCATAAAATGTATCATCATTTTGGAAGTCAAATTGATAGAATTCTTGGAATTAATCACAATGAGTCTTTTAAAAAAGAGGAGATCCTTAAAATTGTGAAGGATTCCGGAATTAATATTAAATTTCATTTTGAATTTAACAAGGGAATGGATTCAATTTTAAATCCTGAAGAGTTGGAAGAGAGAGTTGAAAAGATGAAAGTGAGGCTGGAAACTATAATTGGTTTTTCTGAATACGAATTATTAAAACTGCAAATAGAAAAGTTTCAAATAAATGCAAAAAAGTTTGGGTTTCAATCTGCCACAAGAGTCGTTATTATTGGGATCGTTGAATAAAATGTTATTATCCTTTTAAAGCTTCAGCACCACTTACTATTTCCAAAATTTCGTTTGTAATAGTTGTTTGGCGTGCTTTATTGTAATTCAAAGTAAGGTCTTTTATGAGGTCACTGGCATTGTCGGTTGCCTGGTGCATTGCAGTCATACGCGCACCATGTTCGGCTGCGTGCGAATCGAGCAGTGCTTTATAAAACTGGATTTTCAACGACCTTGGAATTAACTCCTCAATAATATACTCTTTAGACGGTTCGTAAATAAAATTGAAGTTGGTATTGTCGTCTTCAGTATCTTCTATTTCAACCGGAAGAAACTGCTCGGTAGTTTGAATCTGAACGGCGGCATTTTTAAACTGGTTGTAAACCAATTCAATACGGTCATATTTTCCATTGGCAAAACTATCCATTGCCTCTTGGGCAATTTTGGAAACGTTATCGAAAGTGAGTGAATCAAAAATTTCATTTTTTTCACTAGTCACTTTCAATCCTTTGTATTTAAGTTGTCTTCCGCCTTGTTTGCCGATGCCAATAAAATCGACTGTTCCCAATTTTAACTGCTTGCTATATTTTGTTTTAACAAGTTCAAAAGCTTTTTTAGAAATATTTGAATTGAATCCACCGCATAATCCACGATTAGATGTAATAAGAAGTACAAGTATTTTTTCCGGCTCGCGATTTTGAGTATAAACGGAATCCTCAACATTCTCTAAACTGGCACTCAACGAAGTGAGTATTTGATGCAATTTTTCGGCATAAGGTCTGATTTGAAGAATAGCATCCTGCGCTTTTTTCAACTTAGCCGCCGAAACCATTTTCATTGCACTTGTAACTTGCCTCGTAGTTTTAACCGATGCAATCCGTGTCCGTATCTCTTTTAAACCAGCCATATTTTAGTGAATGTGTTTTTATTTAATGAGTAGTTGTGTGTACAGTGTAAAGAGAGGAAAACCCTCATTCACTCATTTACTCAATCTTTATATTTTTCAGATACTTCAGCCGCTACTTTCCTAATTGTATCTTCAATTTTGTCAGAAAGTTTACCGTCTCTTAATTCATCTAAAACAGCACGGTGTTGTAATTCCATAATTTCAAGGAAATCAATTTCAAATTCTTTTACCTTTTCAACCGGAACATTACGAAGCAACTCTTTTGTTCCGCAGTAAATAATAGCAATCTGATGTTCAATTTTAGAAGGAGCGTATTGTCCTTGTTTTAATATTTCCACATTTTTTCGCCCTTTATCGAGTATGCGCATTGTTGCTGCATCGAGGTCGGAGCCAAATTTGGCAAATGCTTCTAATTCTCGAAACTGTGCTTGATCTAATTTTAAAGTACCTGCAATTTTTTTCATTGCTTTAACTTGTGCATTTCCACCAACACGCGAAACCGAAATACCCACGTTAATTGCCGGACGGATACCGGAGTTAAACAGGTTCGACTCGAGGAAAATCTGACCATCGGTAATCGAAATTACGTTGGTTGGAATATATGCTGAAACGTCGCCTGCCTGAGTTTCGATAATCGGGAGTGCTGTTAACGAGCCACCACCTTTTACTTTATCCTTCAAACTGTCGGGCAAGTCGTTCATGTTTTTTGCAATCTCGTCAGAGTTAATAACCTTTGCAGCTCGCTCTAATAAACGCGAGTGCAGATAAAAAACGTCTCCCGGATATGCTTCACGACCCGGAGGACGACGAAGCAACAATGAAACTTCGCGATAAGAAACTGCTTGTTTCGAAAGGTCATCGTAAACAATTAGTGCATCGCGGCCGGTGTCGCGAAAATATTCTCCTACTGCGGCTCCTGCATAAGGTGCATAAAATTGTAAAGCTGCCGGCTCTGCCGCTGTTGCCGAAACGATTACGGTGTATTCCATCGCACCGTGTTTTTCGAGTGTTGCTGCAATGTTGGCAACATTTGAACCTTTCTGACCAATTGCAACATATATACAATAAACCGGAGTTCCTTTTTCAAAGTTTTCGCGTTGGTTAATTATCGTGTCGATTGCCACGGCTGTTTTACCAGTTTGGCGGTCGCCAATAATTAATTCGCGCTGTCCACGCCCGATTGGGATCATTGCATCAATTGCTTTCAGACCTGTTTGCAGAGGCTGTTTTACGGGTTCACGGAAAATTACTCCAGGTGCTTTTCTTTCCAAAGGCATTTCAAAAAGTTCGCCTTGAATTGCGCCTTTCCCATCAATTGCTTCGCCAAGGGTATTTACAACCCTGCCTAACAAACCTTCGCCAACCATAACAGAAGCAATTTTACGTAATCTTTTTACAGTATCACCCTCTTTAATTTTTTCGGTTGGTCCCAAAAGAACTGAGCCGACATTGTCTTCTTCCAGGTTCAGCACAATTCCTTTAACACCACTGTCAAATTCGATCATTTCGTTTACTTCCACATTCGAAAGACCGTAAATACGCGCAATTCCATCACCAACTTGCAGAACAGTTCCAACTTCTTCCAATTCAGCTTCCGAATTGAAACCTTCAAGTTGTTGCTTTAAAATTTGTGATACTTCAGCAGGTTTTATATTTGCCATCTTATATTATTTTTTATCGCTTTGAATTCGATTATTTAAGTTCAGATTCCAAAAGTTTCTGTTTTATTTTGTTGAGTTGGGTGGCTATGCTGGCATCGTACTGTTTATCGTCGAGCCTTACAATCAATCCACCTATAATTTCGGGTTTTATATTTGTTGAAAGCTCAATTGTAGCATTCAACTCTTTCCCCAATAATTGTTCAATTTTTTTTATTGATTTTGAATCTATTTCAGAAGCTGTGGTTAGCAGTGCTGATTTTTTGTTTTGGTCTTTTCTTGTTAATCCTAAAAAATTACGACAAATTCCGGGAATATGAATTTCTCGTTTGTTTTCGGTAATTAACATTAGAAAACTCAATGTCAATTTATTTACTTTTCCATTGAATATGGAGGATATTAATTGAGCCTTTTTAGATGTTTGTACGATTGGGCTTTCCAACAAAAGAATAAAATCGGCAGACTCGGTACAAACACTAAAAACTAATTCGATATCAGTTTTTAGCGAATCTAACAAACTCTTCTCTTTTGCAGTAGCAAAAAAGGCTTTAGCATATCTAACCGCAATTGCACTATGATTCATATTATTAATTCAGCTTGATATCGTCGATTAAACCATCTACCATTTTCTCTTGTTCGCCCAAATTGCTTAACTCTTTTTTAATCACTTTTTCGGCAATTAAAACAGAAAGTTCTGCAACCTGTTTCTTTATTTCGCTTATGGCAGCATTTTTTTCGCTTTGAATTTGCTGGCGTGCTTGTTCAATACTTTTCTGAGTCTCTGTAATGGCTTGCTCTTTTGCTTCCGCAACAATTTTTTCCTTAATTACTTTTGCCTCTTTCAGAATAATATCTTTCTCTTTTCGGGCTTCGATAATTATTTTTTCGTTGTCAGCTTTTAAATTTGCAACTTCTTTTTTTGCCTCTTCGGCTGAATTTAAAGCATTGGCAATAGACTCTTCACGGTCTTTTAGTGCCGATAAAATTGGTACCCATGCAAACTTTCGGAGTATAAAAACTACAATTCCGAAAATAATGAGCATCCAGAAAATTGTTCCGGGATTTGGTGTAACTAAACCCATAATTCTAATTTTTAAATTGTTGGCAACTAACCCCCGGCAATCCCGGGGGTTGTCGCCTAAATCTTTTTGCTAAACGAAAATAACGAGTGCACAAATGATTACAGCGAAGAAGGCAACACCTTCAATTAATGCCGCTGATACAATCATGTTAGAGCGAATGTCGCCACTGGCTTCGGGTTGACGTGCAATAGCTTCCATTGCACTGGCACCGATTTTACCGATACCCATACCTGCACCAATTGCAGCTAATCCAGCTCCCAAAGCAGCACCCATTTTACCGATACCTGCACCGGCGGCCGCTTGAAGCAATACAGTTAAAATTGCTGATAACATAGCATTTAATTTAAATTAATAATAATATTAATGATGGTCTGCTGTCGCCATTCCAAAATAGATTGCCGATAACAGTGTAAAAACATAAGCTTGTATAAACGATACCAAAATATCGAGTAATAATACAAATACCGAAAATGCAATTGAAAGAGGGCTGATTCCAAAACCGGCGCCGGCACCCATTAAACTTGCAAAAATAAATATCAAACTAACAAAAACAGTTACAATCATGTGTCCTGCTACCATGTTAGCAAATAGTCGAACCATTAATACAAATGGTTTGGTAATTAATCCTGAAAGCTCGACAATTGGCATTAACGGAATTGGAAATTTTAACCACCATGGAACATCGGGGTTGTAAATTTCTTTCCAATAATGTTTATTGCCGTTTATAGTTGTAATGCCAAACGTAAACAGAGCTAATACCAATGTAATTGCGATGTTGCCTGTAACATTTGCGCCAAAAGGCGGGATTGGAATTAATCCCATAAAATTGTTTATCAGTATAAAAAAGAAAACAGTTAAAAGGAACGGCATGAATTTTTCGAATTTTTTATCGCCAATTGCCGGTTTCGCTACTTCGTCGCGAATAAAAATAATAAGTGGTTCAAGCAAATTTTGAACTCCGGTTGGTGCTTTTCCTTTGTTTCGTTTTGAGGCACTTGCCACAGAAAATACTAACCAAAGTAAAATAATTACCGAAACAAATAATCCGGTAACAGTTTTTGTTATTGAAATATCAATGGGTTTTCCAATTTCGCCACCATGAGAATCGAGTTCAACAATTTTCCCTGAGAACTGTTCGCTATGCGAAATCTGAAATCCTTTATAAGCCGAATGACCATGATTAAATTTAGATGACATAAAAACATGGAAACTCTTTTGTTCGTGTAAATCGGGGTTTTTACTGTAGAGAATAATTGGCAGTGGAATACTAATGTGTGTATTGCCAAAAGAAACTATATGCCAGTCGTATGAATCGGCAATGTGATCCATCACATATTTACCAGCATCAAAACTTTTTTCTTCGTGCGTATCAGTTGTATGAGCAGCCTCATCTTCGTGATTTTGCTGTGCAGACAACGGAGTAAATCCAATTATTGTAATTGCGAATATTAAAAAGATTGCTTTTGAAAGCTTTTGCATAGTTCGTTTTAGTTTAAAAAACGTTTACAAATTTAAAAGATTTTTTTAATGACAAGACAAAAATTTAAAATTTCATTAAAAAATTAATAATGTTTTGGAGCATTTGTTTATAATATTTTTCTCGTATGGCTGAAAACAAAACAGAATTTATTTTTTGTGCTCTGGCTTTTGCGTTTTTGTAATTTCTGCTACTTCTACAAAAGTGAAAACAAGGTAAAGTAGCATCATACAAATTACAAAAACAATTGCATTTTCGGAGTCGATTGCAATGTAAACCACGGTAACAACTGAGTATAAAATTAACTTGAAAAAAGTGATTAACATGTTACTGCGGGCAAATTTGCCAATATCTTTTTTTGCCAACTTCAACTGGTAAGCATGAATTAATATTGTTGTAACGTAGAAAAACAGAAGTAGAACTGGCAAAACTGGCAAGTAATAATCGGGAAGAAATAGAGAAAAAGTTAACAAACCTAATAATGCAATTGCAACTGTTACAATAAGTAGTTTTACGTTAAATTGTTTCATATGATTATAGTTGTTTATTTTCAAAGGTTTTCAATGGAACTCGTTTATAATGATTCTCCTGTGTCGGTCATCTGATGAATGCTCGTTTAATACTTATAAAATTAGATAGATGAAACAGTATTAATAACGGTAAGTTTTATTTTTTTAATAGGTTTCGAGTTCCATGTATAATTGCAAGTATAACCGATAGAATCATTAATCCGAGCGTAAAACCTTTAAAACTGTTTTCCATCCATTGATCTAATTTGTATCCTCCAAATGTTCCTAGACCAATAATAACCATCATCTCGAATCCTAGACTTGAGAATCGAATAAAATTTCCAAAATCTTTTCTTTTTTTATTCTTTGGCTGTTTCATTAACTGGATTAGTTCCTCTCATTGCACAAGTACCCGAAAATACAGCTCCGGGTTCAACCGAAAGTTTACTGGTAATAATGTCGCCTTCAATTTTAGAGGTTGTTTTCATGTTTAATAATTCGGTGGTAGTTACTTTGCCATTAATATACCCCGAAACTTCAATGTTATTACAAACTATTTCTCCTTTAACTTTTCCGTTTGGCCCAATAACCAGTTTCCCTTTCGCAGTAATGTTACCTGCCAGTTCTCCATCAATACGAATGTCTCCATTGGCAATTATATCGCCTTTAATTATAGTGCCTTCACTAATAATATTGATTGTTGAGTTTGAACCTTCTCCGTAAGGTTTTGAAGTTTGTTTTGCCATTTTGGTTTTTTTAGTTTTAGATATTACATTATTATATAGCGTATTGTTTTGTATAATAACAAAGGGCTCTGAAATTACACTTTTTTGCTACTTCAACAAAAGGATTTTAATAATAATGAATATTTAGTAAGTGGAATTTAAAGATTCCCAAATCTTAATACCCAAAAACACAATTGTTCTGATAATTGAATAGTGATTCTTTTATCTGAATATGGGGCAATGCAATGTTTTGCTTCACAAAGAAAAATACTGTAAGGGCTAATTCTATTTTGAGTCGTAAGCCCATTTAAGGTAAACACTTCCCCAGGTAAACCCAGCGCCAAAAGCAGCTAATACAATATTGTCTCCTTTTTTTAATTGCTTTTCGAAATCCCACAAACAAAGAGGAATTGTGGCGGCAGTTGTATTCCCATATTTCTCGATGTTTATTAAAACCTGCTCCTTTTTTATGCCCATTCTTCTGGCAGTGGCATCGATAATTCTAAGATTTGCCTGATGAGGAACAAGCCAGTTAACATCTTCAGATTTCAGATTATATTTATCCATAATCTCAACGGCAACGTCGGCCATGCTAGAAACAGCAGCTTTAAAAACAGCTTGTCCTTCTTGATATACAAAGTGTTCTCCATTTTGTACTGTTTCGCAAGAAGCTGGGCTTAAGGAGCCACCTGCTTTCATATGTAAATGATGACGTCCTAACCCATCAACTCGATTAATGTAGTCTATAATACCAACATCTTCATTCGTTGGTTCTAATAAAATAGCAGTTCCTGCATCGCCAAATAGTGGACAGGTTGTGCGGTCTTTGTAATTTGTAATAGACGACATCATGTCGGCAGCAACTACAACTACTTTTTTATAACGTCCTGATTCTATAAACTGGGTAGCTGTTGATAGGGCAAAAATAAACCCTGAACAAGCAGCATTTAGGTCGAAACTCCATGCATTGTGTATCCCTACTTTATCCGCAATAATATTTGCGGTTGCCGGAAATGGCATGTCGGGTGTAATTGTTGCGCAGATTAACATGTCTACCTCATCGACAGTAGTGTTGGTTTTTTCGAGTAGGTTTTTAACTGCCTCCGCTCCCATGTGACTTGTTGCTTTACCTTCTCCCTTTAAAATTCGGCGTTCTTTAATTCCAATACGCTTCATTATCCACTCATCGGTTGTGTCAATCATCGTACTTAACTCGTCGTTTGTTAAACGATATTCGGGTAAGTATGCTCCAACTCCTGTTATTGCTGACCTTATTTTATCCATCTCTCTATGCTTTTAAATAAAAAATTTGTTGTA
>DAOVTY010000314.1 GCA_030632865.1 Bacteroidota bacterium | reverse complement strand
TAATCCTTTTTCTAGCATCTTTAAAAAAATCCATTGGTCCCATTTATAATATTCAGGATTATGTGTCCAAAACATTCTACTCCAATCATAACTTAATCCTAATGCTTTTTGTTGGTATATTTTTGTGGTCGTGCTCGCCAAAAGAGACAAAATGGAAAGGCCAGGCTACATTAAAAAAGGTTAGTACATTAACAAAGCCAATTCAATATCAATTAAAAAAAACGTATAATTTGGGTAATGGAATTTATTGCTCGAATGAGTTTGATGGCGCACGATTAAACGGGGTGGTTTTAACAAACGACACAGTTATTACTGCACTTATTACACCCGAAAATACCCCAATAAACGGTAGTCCGTGGTACGCATTTAAAATATGGTCGGAAACAGAAAAAAACATTCAGCTTAAAATTACTTATTCCCAAGGGGTTAATCACCGATATTATCCAAAATTAAGTTCCGACGGAATAAACTGGAACAATTTGGATTCAATTAATTTTCTCCCTGATACAGCATCAATTTCTAAAGGAAATCCTCCAGTTAAATGTGGATTAAAACTTACGATTAGTCCTGATACTCTTTGGGTTTCGGCACAAGAATTAATAACATCGAAACATATAAATAAATGGGCTGAAAATTTGGCTAAAAAACCTTTTATAAGTTTTTCTGAAATTGGGAAGAGTTATGAGGGCAGAGCAATTAATTTGCTGAAAATTGGAAACAGCCAAAAAATGATTATGGTTTTGGCTCGACAACATCCACCAGAAGTTACAGGTTGGCTGGCAATGAAATATTTTGTTGAGACACTGTGCGAAGAGAATGATTTGGCTGAACGTTTTAGAAATGAATACTCAATTTTTGTTGTGCCTCTTGTAAATCCTGATGGTGTTAACAATGGACACTGGCGTCATGGTTCTGGCGGAATAGATTTAAACCGGGATTGGGAAGATTTTAATCAGCCCGAAACTCAAACTATTAAAAAATTTATGGAGAGCAAAGTTGCCGGAGGAGGCAAATTCTATTTTGGAGTTGATTTTCATTCCACATTTCAAGACATTTATTACACTATAAACCCCGAATTAAAAGGGAATATGTCAGGTTTAGTTCCTAAATTAATAAATGCCGTTGGACAAGAAATCGAAAATTACGAACCAAATATAAAACCAAATAGCAACGATCAGCCAAAAATAAGTTCGACCAGTTTTTTGTTTTATGAATTTGGTGCCGAAGCAGTTACTTTTGAAATTGGTGATGGAACACCGCGTGAATTAATAAAAATTAAGGGTGAATTAACTGCGAAAAAACTAATGGAAATAATGTTGGAAAAATAGTTCCATACAAAATGAAATTCGTGAGAATGACGATTGAAAAGTGTATCAAAAAAGGATAGAAATACATAACAACGAATACGCAAATAAATTGCATAAGTGCATTCATGGAAACTTTTTTCAATAAAAAAAGATACCATCCCATTTTATAAAAAGTAAAAGGATGGTATCTTTATTAACGAAACTTGCAACTTTCCTATTTCAAATATTCATCTAGCCAATTAAAGAAAACCCGCTGCCAAAGTATTCCATTTTGCGGTTGTAAAACCCAGTGATTTTCTTCGGGAAGATATAACATTTGCGCAGGAACACCTTGCAAAACTGCCGCATTAAAAGCTGCCATACCTTGTTCCGCTGGTACTCTGTAATCTTTTTCGCCCTGAACAATTAAAATTGGAGTATCCCAATTTTGCACAAATTTATGTGGCGAAAATGAATAGGAACGTTGTGCAGCCGCGTTAGTTTTATCCCAATACGCACCACCATAATCGAAATCAACAAACCACATTTCCTCGGTAGAAGTGTACATGTGTTCGAAATTAAAAATACCGTCGTGAGAAATAAATGCTTTGAATCGTTTTTCGTGATTTCCGGCCAAATACATTACAGAAAAACCGCCATAACTTGCACCAACTGCACCCAATTTTGTTTCGTCAACAAATGGTTCTTTTGCAAGTTCATCGATGGCCGTTAAAAGATCCTTTATATTTTGCCCACCGTAATCTTTCGAAATTTGCTCGTTCCACTCTTGTCCGAATCCAGGCAATCCTCTCCTGTTTGGTGCAACAATAATATAATTGTTGGCCGCCATCATTTGAAAATTCCAGCGATACGACCAGAACTGACTAACAGTTCCTTGCGGGCCGCCCTGATTATACAAAAGTGTAGCATATTTTTTATTCGGATCGAAATGTGGAGGATAAATAACCCAAGTGTGCATTTTCTTTCCATCGGTAGTTTTAAGCCAACGTTCTTCCACTTTACCAAAAGTTAATTGGTCAAGAATGCCTTTGTTTACTGTGGTTAAAGCTTCATCTTTTCCAGTAAGCTTATCAACTAGATATAACTCAGCCGGCTGCGACATTGAAACTTTCTGAGCCAATAACTTATCTCCTGCAAGTGTAACACTTTGGTAATTATGAATTCCATTTGTTAAACGTGCAATTGAGCCATCTGCCAAATCTAGTCTATAAATTTCTTCTGTAGCATGCCTGTTACTAATAAAATATATCGACGCTCCATCGGCACTCCAATTTAACCCGCCCACATTTTGGTCGAATTTTGCTGAATAATCTCTCTTTTCTCCAGTTTCTAAATCGGCAACAAACAACCTGTTTTTATCGGCTTCGTAACCATCGCGTTCCATACTTTCCCAAGCGAGTTTTTTACCATCAGGCGAAAAAACCGGATTTTGGTCGTAACCCATCATTCCCGAAGTAAAATTGATTGTCTTTCCGGTTTCAATATTATATAAATAAATTTCGGAATTAGTTGAGACAGAATACTCTTTACCAACTTTCTTTTTACAGGTGTAAGCCAAAGTTTTTCCATCAGGACTCCACGCAATTTGCTCTGCTCCTCCGAATGGGTTCATCGGTGAATCAAATTTTTCGCCCTCT
>DAOVTY010000122.1 GCA_030632865.1 Bacteroidota bacterium | reverse complement strand
GCAATTCCTCTACCACCAGAAAGGATATAAATAGGAGCTTGAAATATGCTTTTTTGAATGTTCATTAAAACGTTTTATAATGTAACAATAAAAAGAGTGATTCGGTTTTTGGTAAAAAAAATACTTTTAAATTTATCTATTATTTTGGTGAAAGTATCATTTTAAATTTTGATGCTTCTTGAACACTGGATTTACTAAACGGATCGGCATGATATTGATTATTGATGTACATTTCGGTTTGGTTGAGATAGAAATCGCTAGCAGGAATTCCACTGGTTCCTGTTGGAATTATTGTTTTTGATGCATCCCAATTACTAACATCAAAAATATGACGATGCGATGCGCCATGATTTACTTTGTACAAATTATTATACGAATATGAATACGGACAAACCGTATGAAAACTACCAGACACCTCGAATGGACCTTTATTCAGACTAAAAACTTTATCTAAAACATTTATAACTCCTAGCGGATGGTTTATTGTAAATGTGTGTATTTTCCCCCAATTCCAGCTTTTTGTATCTGTACCCAATTCGGAGGTTAAATCAGTAACTGTTTCTTTAAACGAACGAATTACAATATCATTAAAAGTTTCTATTTCCGTTGTACTTTTATCATCAATCCACATTGATGTTTTTTCGGGGAGAATATTCAACATCAAATTTTCAAGTAACATTCGTTGCCCTTTTAAGGCTTCAAAATTTTCATCAGAAACATCATCTTTCATAAAATTTTCTATTGTTTTACGATAGAGAATTTCAAAAACTGAAGCGGCCTGACTTTCACGAGATAAAACAAAATCCCAATTTTTAAGTAACTCTAAAGCATCTGTTTGAGTTACGTTCCAATTGGTTTCGGTTTGTAGAGCAATCAAAAACTCGGGAGTCATTTTTTCAGCTTTTTTAGATTTAAAATCGCTATGCATTTTCTCAAAATCGTCGATTCCAAACTTCTCTTTTTCATCTAACATTTCCCTAATTCTATCTATTCTATTTGGGATAGCAAACCAATGACTAATATAATGCGGATAATTCTCGGGTGCAGTTTTATTGTTTGCCGACGAAACGTAACCACGTTCTGGGTTAAATTCAAATGGCAACTCTTCGAATGGAACTAAACCAGTCCAATCGAACTTGCTGGTTTCTCCAGGATAAACTTCAATTCCACTACCTTCCCGCATTGGAACACCTGCACAAGTTTGAAGTCCAATATTGCCAGCAACATCAGCATAAATAATATTCTGGCTAACTGCTTTAAATGTTTTTACTGCATCACGAAAATCGTCCCAATTTTTTGCCCTATTTAGCAAATATAACGAGCGAATTTCATTGCTTGGCTCATTGCCAATCCAATGAATTGAAAGTGGAATTTCAGCACTATTTTTAAATCTATTTATAATTGGTCCTCGATGAGTAAATTTTAAAATTTCATTAAACTCCTCTCCCTCTTTTGTTTTAATTATTTCATTTTTTATTCGAAGATTTTTCCACTCACCATCTAATAAATATTTAGTTGAATCTTCATTTAAAGTTTCAGCATAAAAATCGAGATCATCAACCATTACATTTGTCATTCCCCAAGCAATCGAATCGTTGTGTCCTGCAATAATTAAAGGTTGTCCGGGCAATACTAGTCCGGTTACATTTAATTTACCTTCAATATTCTGGTGCATCTGATACCAAATTCCGGGTGCAAATAAACCAAGGTGCATGTCGTTTGCAAATAATGGTTTCCCAGTTTTACTTTTTTTGCCAGTAACTGCCCAATTATTACTTCCATAAAAAATTTCGATACCTAAGTTTTCAAGATTTTTACTCGCCGATAAAAGTGTTTTATCAATATTTACCTGAGAATAATTAAAATCAGGAAAAATTGATGTTTCATGCTTTTTCATATCAGGAATTAAATATCTAATTTGCTCTGCACTCAATTCATTTTTAAGCTGATTAAGCAACGATTCAATTCCCCAACCTGAGGTTAAATCCCACGACATATATCCAATTAAATTAATAGAGTGAACAGGTTTCCATGGATCTGGCTTGTATCCCAATATTTTAAATTCTGGTGGCAGCGGATAATTTTCCATGTATTGGTTCATTCCATGGGTAAAAGCATCGAGTGCTATAATTATTTCAGGCTTGGCATTAGACAGTATTATTTCCGATTTTTCCTGCATTCTCAAAGCACGCATCAATAAATCGGTATTTTTCTGTTCTTTCCCTAAAATTTCGGAAAGACGACCTTGCGTAACTCTACGCAGCAAATCCATTTGCCACAACCTGTCTTGAGCCATTACAAAACCTACAGCGCAGTACAAATCTTTTTCGTTTTTAGCATAAACATGTGGTATTCCAAGCGAATCACGCAAAACGGTTACCTCCTCTGTTAAACCTGCTATTTCAAGGTTTTTATTGTAGTCGGGAATAGCAGAATTTTTCAAGTTATTCAAGAAAAAATATCCTACAATTAATAAAAGAAAAATTAAAAAAGATAATGCAATTAAAATACGCTTAACGGCTTTCATTTTATTAGAAATTTAATTTAGATTAAAAATTATTGTGGAATTTACTGATTGAAATTCAAATATTTATATATTTAGTCCACTAAAAATAAATATTAAATTATGAAAAGATTAATTATTCTGTTATTTCTTGGAGTTTATACATTGGCAGGTATTGCGCAGGAAGCCGATAAAATTGTAGGTATTTGGTGGAACGATGAAAAAACTTCGAAGATTGAGGTGGTAAAAAAAGATGGGAAATACATGGGTACAATTGTGTACATGATTCCTGAAAAATATGAAAATGGAGAGTCTCCAAAAGATGATGAAAACCCGGATGAGTCGTTACGTAGCAGGTCTATTGTTGGATTGCAAATATTGGATGGACTGAAATTTGAAGCCGATGATAAAGAGTGGGTAGATGGTTCAATTTACGATCCTAAATCTGGAAAAACATACGATTGTTATGTGTGGTTAGAAAGCAACGATTTAATGAAATTGAAAGGGTATGTTGCCGGAATAAAATGGATGGGAAAAAGTTCGGAGTGGTATAAAACAACGCTAGATTAATATCAAAAAACTTATATTTAAATGCCATCTGAAGTTAAATCGGGTGGCATTTTTTATTGCCAGGCAGCTTTTGCCAGAGAGTTACTGGCTGAAATTAAGTATGTTGCAAAATTGTTTTTTGCACAACGCAAAAAACGCAATAATTCACCCCGAAACCTGAACGTCGAAACCGAAACTTCGAACCTGTTTTGCAATGGAGTTGAGTTGGTGAAGTGGAACTTTTTCGAGCGTATTTATTGGTGTATCTCTTGCAATAGTATAAATCATTACTTGCGAAGGATTTATTCTTTGTACTAATTTCAACCATGCCGAAATTTCATTTTCAGTAGTGTTATCAATTTTGTGTCCGTTAAAGGTTCCACGTATAAACATGGTTTGAATGATTACTTTTCCTTTAAAAGATTCAAGTTGTTTAACTACTTTTTCAAGGTTAAAACTGCCATTTGGAATATCCAGCATTCTCACGGTATC
Organism: Bacteroidota bacterium; assembly: GCA_030632865.1. Classification (GTDB taxonomy): domain Bacteria; phylum Bacteroidota; class Bacteroidia; order Bacteroidales; family Prolixibacteraceae; genus Draconibacterium. Next base: position 5,300 of record DAOVTY010000122.1, on the reverse strand, counting down.
TTCAAAGGCCGAATCGAGTTTCTGAATATTATCTTTAATTTTTAGAAGAGCATTAAAAACCGATTTTTTATGAAGCATAGTTGCATTCGACAAAACAGCAATTCGTGCGTTTGGAGTAAATTTGTCGCGCAGCTCAATTGTATCATCAATAATTTCAGGAAACTCGGGATGCAATGTCGGTTCTCCATTTCCAGCAAAAGTAATTACGTCGGGTAACTGATTATTGGCAACCATATTTTTTAGTGTCTCTTCCAATCTTTCTCGAACTTCAGCTCTTTTAGGGAGAATAGCTTTCTCTTCGTATTTTTTTGGAGTTCTGCCACATTCGCAATAAATACAATCGAACGAACATACTTTTACATTAGTTGGTAACAAATTAATTCCCAACGAAACTCCAAGTCGTCGGCTTTTTACAGGACCAAAAATTATTTTATCGAACAGAAATGTTGCCATAATATATTTTGAGGTGCAAATATAATAGGATTTTTATGGGATGTATTTTTAAGAAAACTAATGTGCCCTATTTTGTCTATTGCGGTTCACTTCCCTATAATTCAAGTCACATTAAACCAACCGTTTTACTTTACTCGATATCGTAAGTTTCATATTACGGAAATCAAACCCCGAAATCAAATTTACACCTGGGTTTTTACCTGCCTGAAAAGTTCCAAAAGTACTTTCTATCCCCAAAGCTTTTGCCCCATTTAGTGTTGCCCATATTAATAACTCTTCCAACTTTAATTCAGTAAAATTTTGCTGAATAGTAATCATTTCCTCTAAAATTGAAAGCTGATGATTTGACGCTAAACTATCTGTACCAAGACAAATATTTAAATCCTCTTCTTTAAAAAGAGAAATGGGTGGAAGTTTGTTTTCGATGTAAAGATTGGAATTTGGACAGAGTGCAAACCATATATTTTCGAGAGACCGATTATGTTTTAATTCGTTTAAATCAGATTTTTCAGTAAAAGTATTATGCACCAAAATAAGCCTATTTTGAGGCGGCAAATATTTCATTATTGAAATTATAGAACTTTTTCCTGTGGGTTTCCAATGTGAAATATCTATACCCAAATTATTTTTAAGATGGTTGGCAATTGGTCCATCGCCATTTTTATAAAATTGCGTTTCGCCTTTACTCTCTTGATTATGAATAGATAAAAGACTTTTTTCTGCGAAAGCATTCTCTTTTATTTTTTCAAAAAGTGGTTTGGAAACAGAATATGGCGAATGCGGAATAATTGAAGCCGGTAATTTATTTTCCCTAAATTCAGAAAGAACATTCTTTGCATATTCAAAAGCAGTTTCTGCTCGCGAAGGGTGAAACCCAAAAGATTCGACAAAAGTATGGTAATATATTTTACTTTTTTGTTTAGTTACAATAGTAATATTAGAGTTAGAAATATCACCAACAGCAGCAGTTCCGGCAGCCCACATTTTCCTGTCGGCAATTTCAATAGCCTTTTCAATGCTACCAAAGTCTTGGTTACGAAGTGTATTTATTTTTCCAATAAATCCCCCAATTCCGGTTTTCTCCTCTATTTTCCCTTTTAAATGCGAAAGTTCTAAATGGCAATGTGTATTTACAAATCCGGGCACCAAAATTCCACTATAAAACTCAAGCCCCGATTCCTCTTTTAATTCACCATTATTGTCTATAATATCAACAATAGTTCCGTCTGACTCGCAAATTAAAGTGCCATTTTTTATGGGAGGTTGGTTAACTGGGAAAATATATGTTGCAGCAATTTTCCTCACAGTATTTTATCTCTCTATATCAAGCTCTAGAAGCTCATCTTTCCTGCCCGAATAATTTTGCTCTAACTCGCTTAATTCATTCATTACTTTCCGATACATTTTTTCGAATTCCCGAGGAACGCTTGAATAATAAACAAAAGACTTTTCGAATACAGAATCGGGCACTTCATATTTTTCAAGAACAGAATAATAAAAATTAGCTGACGAGCTATTTCTAATAATCGAATCGTATCTCATATGGTTAAAAGTGGCCTCTGCAATGTGAATGTCAACCAACATTTCAATCATCTTTTTCTCCTTAATTAGATTATCAGGTTTTTCTACAGGTAATTTATCGCACGAAACAGATGCAACAAAAAGAACAAATAATATAAAGAGTAATTTTTTCATATAATTTCAGTGCGCTAAATTATAAATAGTTAGGTTGCAAATCAAAATAAATGAGTTAAAAAAGAAAAAGAAGAATGATTAACCATATAAGTATAACAGGTTAATAATAAAAAAATTACCTGAATATTTTTCTGAAAACTTCCTCAACTCTGCTAGCTTTTACAACCTCAATTTTTAGTTTTGAAGTGTCGAAACCTTTATTCAAATTAGGAACAAAAATTTTACTGAATCCCAACTTTTCTGCTTCGGCAATTCGTTGTTCAATACGGCTTACGGCACGAATTTCTCCTGTTAATCCGACTTCGCCTGCAAAACAATTTTTATGATTTATTGCTATATCGAGATTAGATGATAATATGGAGCAAATTACTGCTAAATCGGTGGCCGGATCGCTAATTTTTATACCGCCTGCAATATTCAAAAAAACATCTTTTTGTATGAGTTTAAAACCTGCTCGTTTTTCCAAAACAGCTAAAAGCATATTTAATCGTCGCAAATCGAATCCGGTTGATGAACGTTGTGGAGTACCGTAAGCAGCAGAACTAACTAGTGCTTGAATTTCAATTAAAAAAGGTCTCACACCTTCTATTGTAGCAGCAATTGCTGTTCCGCTCACATCGTCGCTTACTTTAGAAATTAACTGCTCCGAGGGATTTGTTATTTCTCTCAGTCCATCGCTGCGCATCTCGAAAATACCTAACTCGTTAGTTGAACCAAAACGATTTTTGTTTGAGCGCAAAATACGATACATGTAATTTGTATCTCCTTCAAATTGCAAAACCGTATCAACCATGTGCTCCAAAACTTTTGGTCCGGCAAGATTACCCTCTTTTGTTATATGCCCAATTAATATTACCGCAACATCATTTTTCTTGGCAAACTTTAAAATAGCAGAAGTACACTCACGCACTTGCGAAACCGACCCCGGCGACGATTCAATAGTTTCTGTTGAAATAGTTTGAATGGAATCGATAATTAACAAATCAGGAGCTACTTGCTCTGTGTGTGCAATCAAATGTTCCAACGATGTTTCGCACAAAAAAAGGCAGTTGTCATTTTTTACATTCAAACGCTCTGCACGTAATTTTATCTGCTGTAAACTCTCCTCTCCCGATGTATATAATATTTTTCTTTCTGTTAATCCCAGAGCAAGTTGAAGAGCCAAAGTTGATTTACCTATTCCCGGATCGCCACCCAAAAGAATTAAAGAACCGGGTACAATTCCGCCTCCTAAAACACGATTGAATTCATTAATTCCGATGGAAATACGCTGGTTTTTTATCGATTTTATATTTTCGAGAGTTATGGGTTGATTGCCAGAAATTTGTACCGATAACTTACTTGTTGATTGTTTTTTATTTACAACCTCTTCAACAAAAGTGTTCCACTCGCCGCAAGTTGCACATTTGCCTAACCATTTTGGTGATTGTGCTCCACAATTCTGGCAAGTAAAAATAGACTTTACTTTTACCATTAATCAAGAGTTTTAATCTTATTAATAATATCTGAGGTTGAAGCTCCAGGAACCAAGTTTAGGGTTTTTACTTCTCCTCCATTGTCTAAAACAGTTTCATGTCCAGCAATTTCGTGAATTTCGTACTCTTTCCCTTTCACTAATACATTAGGAATAATATCGGCAATAAGTTCGGCAGGCGTTTCTTCCCCGAAAACAATTACTGCATCAACAAAAGTAAAAGCAGCAAGAATAATTGCCCGAGCTTCCTCATTAAAAATTGGTCTATTTCTTCCTTTTAATATTGTAACCGACTCATCGGAGTTTAATCCTACGATAAGTTTTGTACCTAATTCTGCCGATTTTTGTAACGAATCTACATGTCCGTGATGAATAATATCAAAACAACCATTTGTAAAAACTATTGTTTCGTTATCAGCTTTCCACTTTTTCAGGGTTGTTTTAAAAGCTGAAAAGTTGGAGTTTATTTTTGAATTTATATCCAATTTGTACTTAATTTAATTCACTGTAAATATAAATAAAAAACCTCGCAGCTAAAATACTACGAGGCAATACTATAATTATATTTTAAACCACACTATTAGTTTCAATATCGGGGAAAATAAGGCTGGGTTTAAATGTTTTTGCCTCTTCGAAATCCATTAACGCATACGATATAATTATTACTACGTCGCCCACAGCAACTTTACGCGCGGCCGGCCCGTTAAGGCAAATTGTACCCGAACCTCGCTTACCTTTAATAACATAGGTGTCTAAACGCTCACCATTATTAATGTTAACAACTTGTACCTTTTCGTTTTCAATTAGGTTTGCGGCATCCATTAAATCTTCGTCGATAGTAATACTGCCAACATATTGAAGGTTAGCTTCGGTAACAGTAACCTTGTGTATTTTCGATTTACAAACTTCTATTTGCATGACTTTGCTAAATCAGTTAAAATAAATATTATCAATTAATCTTACATTCCCGCAAAATGCAGCAACACAGCCGATTTTGCGATTTTTATCATTCCATTTTGTAACTGGTTGAAGTTGAATATCATCAACTATTTCGAAATATTCAACATCTAAAAATGGGTTTTTGTTTATGTTTTCAATTACCCAATCTTTAATCTCTGTTACGGTTTTTTCTACTTTTTGTTCTTTTGCAATCGATAAAATGTCGAATAATAACGAAGCATTTTTTCGCTGCTCGGCAGTTAACAGTTCATTTCGCGAGCTCATTGCCAATCCACTTCCTTCGCGAATAATTGGACACGAAACAATTTCAACCGATAGATTAAGCTGTTTTACCATCGATTTAATAATGGCAAGTTGCTGAAAATCTTTTAATCCGAAATAGGCTTTATCAGGCTTTACAATATCAAACAGTTTACTTACTACCTGCGCAACTCCGTTAAAATGCCCCGGTCTGTGTTTACCCTCCATAACTGTTTCAAGCTTTCCGAAGTTAAATGTACGACTATCTGGCACTGGATAAACCTCTTTAACATTTGGTGCAAAAACAAACTGGCAGTCCGTGCTTTTAAGCAAATCTAAATCTGATTCAAGTGTTCGCGGATACTTTTCTAAATCATTTGAGTTGTTAAACTGCGTTGGGTTCACGAAAATACTAACCACTACGATTTGGTTTTCACTAAGCGCCTGATTAACCAGAGAGAGGTGTCCGTTGTGCAAT
>DAOVTY010000102.1 GCA_030632865.1 Bacteroidota bacterium | reverse complement strand
ACAATAGAAGATAAGCCTTGGACAGAGTCTGCATTAAAATCTTATAGTACCCGTTTTATTAATAATCAGGTAGATGAGAATAATATAATTAGATTGTTGGATAAAGTTAAGTTTTGGACAGGGAAAGGAGTTGTCGTTGTTGGATTTCGTCCACCCACAACGCATAAAATGATTGCCTTGGAAGATTCGTTAAGTGCTTATAGTCAGGAATATATAAAGGCAGGGTTTGTTGATTCAGGCGGGGTTTGGTTCGACTTTAATGTAGATGATTATTCCTCTTATGATGGAAGCCATTTACAGAAAGAAAGCGCAGTTAAGTTTTCTATTGATTTAGCGAATAAGATACAGGAAAATTGTTTGGTAGATTATGAATGATGTTTGCTTATTTTTTAGGATATCTTTTTTGAGTCCTTTTAATTTTCCAATATTATAGGCAATGAACGAAATAAGGGAAATATTTATTCACACCTATCTTGTATAAAATAATGTGGCCTGTTTTTGGCTTCGTTAAAAATACGCGACAGATATTGCCCAATTATTCCCAAGCTAAGCAACTGAACTCCTCCCAGCAATAGAATTATTAGAATGGTTGATGTCCATCCCGGAATGGTATTTCCTAAAATAAATTCTATTAAGGCATAAAAGGAATAAATAACTCCAAAGACCAGTGAAAATAGTCCAGCAAACAAGCTGAACTTTAGTGGTTTCGACGAAAAAGAGGTTATCCCGTCCCATGCAAAATGGATCATCTTTTTAAACGTATATTTCGAAACGCCAGTCATTCTGGGGGGGGCATTAAATTCTACAATGGTTTGTTTAAACCCCATCCAGCTCACCAATCCCCGGGTAAATCGGTCTTTTTCTTCAATCTGCAGAAATGCATCGGCCACTTTTCTCGACATGAGCCTAAAATCGGATGATGCAGGTTCTATTCTCACCTCGGTTAAAGAATTTATAAGCCTATAGTAACTTTTTGATGTGAATTTTTTAAAAGCTCCGGCATCTGCTGTGCTTAATCGCCGGGTATTTACAATTTCAAACCCTTCATCGTGTTTTTTTAGCAATTCAGGAATAACTTCCGGGGGGTGTTGTCCATCGGCATCCATCATTATTATCACATCACCTTCCGATTCTTTTAATCCGGCCAGTAGTGCTATTTGGTGTCCAAAGTTTCGTGAAAAAGAAATGCCCTTTACTTCTATATTATTCGTTGCTAATTCTTTAATATTCTTAAAAGTAGCATCTTTACTTCCATCGTCCACAAAAATACATTCATACGATAAACCAGTTAACACCTTTTTAATTTTATCAAACAATAATGCAATGTTGCTTTCTTCGTTATAGGAAGGGATTACAATACTAATTTTCACTTTTTTTGAATTTATTTTTCATAATTAAGGCCAAACCAAATATAAACATTTCGCCAGTTATAAACCATAGCCGTTGAATTAGTGATATAGTTACCGATAGAGAAGGCTCCATTCCGCAGGCTGTAAGGAAAAATACAATAATACTTTCTCGTACGCCAATTCCACCAGGCACTATTACTGCCAATAAACCATAACAAACACTTAAAGGAAAAGCAAATGTAGCTATTATTGGTGTACCGGGGAAAATAGATAAAGAAAGAATATAAAAGCCCAGGCTCCATAAAATCCAATAACCTAAAATAGTTTTTAGCATCGGAAGTGCTTCTTTTATACTAACATGAGGTATCTCGAACTTTTTTTTAAAAAGAACCCCCAAAAAGTGTATAATTAGCTTATGAATTTTTCGTGAAAATAGAAACAGAAATAGAAATAGTGCAGTAACTGCAACAAAAACGGTATAAATAGGATTCAATGGTAACCAGATAAGAGCAAAAAGGCTAATAACTAACCCAGTTAACAAATAAACCAGTTGTTCTTTAAACGAAATGGTACTTAATGTGGATAATGAGCTCGTTGATTCGGAAACTATCGAAGCTCTTCCCAATATAACCCAAACTTTTCCGGGTATGTATTTGGCAAAAACTGAAATGCCATGAGAAAAGATTGCCAGATTGTTTTTTATATAGATATGATGGACAGCCAGACTGTTTTTCCAACTTATGGCACTTGTAATAAAACCTGCCCATAATAAAATCAGTGAAACAATTAATAAAAATGGATTTATTGAAATATTTGATAATTTAATATAGTCGAATGAATAGAGATAATAGATGATAAATCCAAACGATAGATATAACAGAATTCTGAATATTTTCTTTAAACGTGCCAAAAAAAGTATTTAATATTTACAGGCTTGCAAAAATAACATTTTGTAGAATATTTTCTATTCGTTTAGTTTTTAAATTGTATTTTTAATTTTATCGTGAAGAAGGTTCAAGAATATGGGTTCAATTTATATGTAAGTTGTACTAATTCTAATTAGTATCTCTGAATATCTTATTCTTAACCAGTCCCCACTTTTGCAACCTAAACTGCACCGAGGTTTTCAAAACTCCAATTCCATAAATACTACTGTCTTTAAAGTTGATACTAGAAGCATCGTCGAAATATTTTGTGGGGCAAGTAATTTCAGCAATTTCGTATCCGGCATACCAAATTTGCGCCAGCATTTGATTATCGAAAACAAAGTTGTCGGAGTTCTCTTCGAATGCAATAGTTTCGAGAATTTCTTTTGTAAATGCCCGGTAACCTGTATGATATTCAGAGAGCTTGGCACCCATTAATATATTTTGAATGAATGTAAGACCGCGGTTTGCAATGTATTTTACAATCGGCATTCCACCTTTCAGTGCACCTTTTCCCAAAATACGCGAACCCAAGACAACATGGTATAAATCGCTCGCTAATAAATTCGCCATTGCAGGAATAAGTTTCGGAGTATATTGATAATCGGGATGTAGCATAATTACAATGTCGCCACCAATTTCGAGTGCCTTTTTATAGCACGATTTTTGGTTACCACCGTACCCTGTATTTTTTTCGTGAACAACAATGTACTTAATTCCTAGTTTTTTACCAACTTCAACTGTTTCGTCTTTACTCAAGTCGTCAACCAAAATAACATCGTCAACAATACTAAAATCAATTTCGCTGTACGTAATTTCTAGTGTTTTTGCCGCGTTGTAGGCCGGTAGTACAACTACTACTTTTTTATCCTTAATCATCCTATATTTTTTACTGTGGCAAAAATAGTAAGAATTTATCGAGGATAGTAAAATGATTTGAATTTTCGTTACTTCAACTTCACTCGCCCCATAAAACGAGTTACAAAAGTTGCAAATGCAACTACCGAAACCGAACTAATAGGCATTAAAATAGCAGCAACTATTGGCGAGAGATTACCTGTGATTGCGAAAGCAATTCCAATGATATTGTACAAAAACGAAATGGCAAAACTTATTTTCACAATATTTAAAGAGGTTTTTGTAAACCTTACAAATTTTGCCAGTTGCTTAAACTTATCGGCTTCAAGAACAGCGTCACTTGCCGGAGAAAAATGATAAACCTTATTGGCAATTGTCAAAGCAACATCGCTTTTCATTAATGCACCTGCATCATTTAATCCATCGCCTGTCATTAAAACAGTGTTCCCATTTTTTTGCAGCTCTTCAATAAAATCAGCTTTATCGCCTGGCTTTTGATTGAACAGTAATTTTTCTCTTTCGAAATAACTTACTAGATTCTCAGCTTCAGAATCATTATCTCCTGAAACCAAAAAAATATCGAACTCCTTTTTTAAAGAGTTTAAAACCTCGTTAAAACCATCACGGTATTTATTAGTTATTTTGAAAAAACCAGCCTGATTATTATCAATAGAAACATAAACTACTGAAGCTTTCTGTTCTTCTACATTAACGGTATTTGTAACATACTCTTCAGATCCAATCTTAATATCCTTTCCATTAACCTTTCCAAAAATACCACGCCCCAAAACTTCCACAAAATGCTCTGGTGCTATATAATTATGTTTGGTATAATATTTTGCTATTGAATCACTTAATGGGTGAGATGATTGTTTTGCAAGTGAATAAACTGCATCAATATCCTCATCAGAAAGTACTGTTCCTGTGTATTCAATTTTACTTTCGTTTGATTTAGTAAGAGTTCCGGTTTTATCGAAAACAATAGTATTTACATGCGATAGCTTTTCTATTACACTAGTATTTTTAATGTACAAACCCCTCTTTCCGAAAATGCGCATTGTATTGCCAAAAGTAAATGGGATGGAGAGTGCCAATGCACACGGACAGGCAACAATTAAAACTGCGGTAAATACAAAAATTGCTGTTTTTGTTTCACCTTTAATCATCCAAAATGCAAATCCGGCAACTGCAATTGCAATTATTATCAGCGTAAAGTATTTGCTTATTTCGTCTGAAAGTGTTTTTAACGAATCGGTTGGTTTCTCGTAAGTTTGATCTTGATTCCAGAGTTTTGTGAGGTGACTTTGGTTGACCTCTTTTTTCACTTTAATTTTAATAATTCCACCCATCTGACGCCCACCAGCATAAATAAAATCGCCATTATTTTTTAGCACCGGACTCGATTCGCCGGTAACAAAACTGTAATCAATCCTGCCTTCTCCTTCAATTAAAATAGAATCTGCCGGAATTAGCTCTTTATTTCTGATTAACAGTTCATCGTCAACCTCAATATTCTCAAGTAAAATACTCTCTTCAATTTGTTTATTGATTTTTGTGACTGCAATTGGAAAGTACGACTTGTAATTTCTATCAAAAGAAAGTGCTTCATAAGTTTTACTCTGGTACCATTTACCAACTAGCAGAAAAAATATTAGTCCAGAAAGGCTATCGCAATAACCTGAACCTCCCGCAAAAAATATTTCGTAGCCCGAAACAAAAAAGAGTACAAAAATTCCGAGAGCAATTGGCAAATCAATGCTAATATTCTTTTTCAATAGGTTTTTAATTGCCGAAATATAATAATCGCTACCACTATAAAATGCCACCGGAACAACCAGTATGAAACTTAAAATACTAAGTACCGATTGCAATTTATCGTCTAATGGTTCGCCATTAAAATAAGCCGGCAAACTGTATGTCATCACATTTACAAAAACAAACCCAGCTACTCCAATTTTATATAACAGTTTTTTATACGATTGGTCATCCTCATCATTATCAGTCAAACTCAACGAAAGGTCGGGTGTGTAATGAATTGATGATAGCATCTCGACTAACTGACGTAAACTTATTTGAGATTCATCGAAAGTTATATCAACCTCTTTTTTTGTGAAATTTACAAATGAATGTTTTACGCCTTTATGCAAAGTATTCAAGTTTTCGAGCAACCAAATACACGATGCACAGTGAATTACGGGAATAAACAGTTTTACTTTAGAAATTTTGCCTTCGGTAAAAGAGATAAGTTTTTCCTTAATCTCATCTTTCTCGAGAAACTCATATTTATTACCAAATTCTGTTGTTGTTTCGAGTTTGATGCCGGGTGCTTCATCTAAATTATAATAGTTATAAAGTTTGTTTTCGTTGAGTAGTTGATAAACAGTTTTGCAACCGTTGCAACAAAATTTCTCATCGTTCCAAACAACCGGATTTTTACCGCAATCGGCACCACAATGTACACAAGTATTGTTTTTATCCTGACTCATTTTGATTAACAACAATCATTCTTCAATTCAATATATAAATCTGCACTGTTCTTCTCCAGCCCTTGCTCAAATTTCTGCTCTATTTTTTGTTTTGGTGGACTCAGATAAGGAATGCCCAAACTTAATCCTCTCAGAATAAAAAATATACCAACAATAACCACAAGCACCGGAATAAATTTGTTTATTTTATTACGAACAGCAAGACTCATTACATTTCCAACCAACGATATTGAGAGCATCATTGGAATTGTTCCTAAGCCAAACAAAATCATGTAAAGAGAACCCAATACTACTCCACCAGTTCCGATGGCGCCAGCAATTGCCATATAAACAAGTCCACATGGAAGTAACCCATTTAATAGCCCAATTAAAAATAGGCTCGAAAAAGAACGAATGGTAAACATTTTACCGATTGATTTTTTGAGTTTTCCTATAACAGAAAACCAACTTTTTTCCATGCTATATTGATTTTTAAAAAGAGCTGGAAAAAGAACTGACACAATCATTAAAACTCCCATTATTACCGATATCTTTTGCTGAAACCCAATCATTTCAACACCCTGCCCGAGCATTCCGAAAATGGCTCCCATCACTCCGTAAGTTATTGTTCGCCCTATATTATAAAGTGCACCACCAAATATTTTTTGGGGTACTGTATTTCCGTGCAAAGGCAATGCAATTGCAATAGGACCGCACATTCCGGCACAATGAAAACTGCCCATTAATCCAAGAACTAAAGCTGAAAGTAAAATAGCCATTATTTTTTTTATGTGAACAAAAAATTAGCAAAAAAGAAACCTAATAAATAATATTATTGAACGTTTACAGGTTGGCGAACCTCATATTTTAACCCTTCGGAATACCAATAAAATTTGAGAATATATCTACCATTAATCAAGTCTTCTTTTTTAAAAGTAATTTGTTGAGTCTGCTGCTCAACGGTAAGTAGAATATCTAGTTTACTGTTGGACGGACGAAATAGAATTAGGTTTCCCGAATCTATTTTTAACGACAACGAATTTTCAATATCAACAATAAACTGTTTATCTGTATTCGTAATTTTAAAAGCATTTTTATACTCCACCGAACGTGCATCAATCTCCATTTGTTCGGTATAATTCACCCCTTTTTCGTAATAATCTTTATGTACCAGATTAATACCTTGCCTCGCTGCAAAAATCATAAAAACTGTACATGCCAATAGAAATAATATTAAAAAGATAAAAATCCCTGTTCCCCAATTAAATTTCATATTTCAATATTTTTTTATATAAATACAGACTGAGCGAAGTCGAACTGTAAATTGACAAATCACCAAAAATTCAGCAAATTTACGGTCCCACAAAAGTAGTTTTAAAAGTTTCAATTAATTCATTGTTACTGTAAATTCCAAACTCAATTTTAGTTTTATCGCTTTTTATATTTTCCTCCGCAATAAATAATAAAAATGTAGATTCGAACATGTTCTGATCTTTAACTGTCATAGAGTTTCCTGCCATACTAATAATACCATCATGTGAAATTAATTTTATATCCAACTTCATTTCATCGTGCGTTTTATTTACAATTTTAATATTATAAACATTGGAAATTGTATTGTCGTCATTTTGCTGATAAAGTAAACCCGGCGTTCTTAATATTGTTGTTTCTATTGCCGGGCGAGAAAATAATGTATAAACAAAAAACGAAAATATAATAACCAAGACAACTGAATATGCACGATTACGTGTACTCCAAATTGATTTATTCCCATTCTGAATCCCATATTCCGAGTCGAACCGAATTAAGCCGGCAGGTTTTTTAACAGATTTCATAACAGTATTACACTGATCTATACAAGCCGTACAATTAATACATTCTAACTGTATTCCATTTCTAATATCAATTCCGGTTGGACAAACAGAAACACACTGCCTGCAATCTATACAATCGCCAGTTTGTTTTGTTCCACGCGGTTCACCACGTTTGTAATCGTAACTAACCACAATCGATTTCGAATCGAGCAACACTCCTTGCATCCTTCCATACGGACAAACCATTGTACATATTTGCTCACGAAAAAATGAATAAACCCAATAGAAAAAACTGGAAATAGCGATCATTATAATAAAGCCTGAAAAATGTTCGCTAATAGGATCTTTTACTAACTCAAATAATCCTTCGGGTCCCATAAACCAAAGTAAAAAAGTATTAGTCATTACAATAGAAATTACTATAAATATGGTGTGCTTAGTAATTTTTTTAATGCCTTTTTCTGTTGTCCACGGACCACTATCTAACTTATATCTTTTTTTATAATCCCCCTCAATTAAGTATTCAATTTTCCTAAATACCATTTCCAAGAAAATAGTTTGAGGGCATGCCCATCCGCACCAAATTCGGCCAAAAGTAACGGTAAATAATACAATGAAAATAACAAACGACAACATTAACATTGCCAGAATAAAAGTGTCTTGCGCCCAAAATATTGCGCCAAAGATTATAAATTTTCTATGTGCAATGTCGAGTAAAATAAACGGATTTCCATTAATTTTAATAAATGGTGCTCCAATAAAAAACAACAAAACAAACCAGCTAAAAATAGTACGACGTGTGTACCATTTCCCTTTTGGTTTTTTTGCATAAACCCATTTTCTGGCACCTTTCTCATCCATATTTATGGGACGGTCTCTGAATGAAATATCTTTTTCCGACATATGTTCAATTTGAAAATAAAAAAAGGGAAGATTATCCCTTTTCTATTAATTATCTAAATTATTCACATTTTGCTCCCTGAGGATCTTTTGCATTTGCAGGATTTGTTCCTTTTAACGTTAAAATATAACTCGCTACTTTTTGAATTTTATCATCACTTATCTGCCCTTTAAAAGCTGTCATTCCTTTTGCCGGATTACCATTTTTTATAATATTAAATACACTTTTAAAATCGCATCCCGAAATCCAATAATCATCGGTAAGGTTTGGGCCAATTGCATTTCCTTCTCCATTCATTCCATGGCATGCAAAACAGTTCATTTCGTTGTAAATTGCTTTACCCTCTTCAATTTCTGAAGCATCTGTTAACAATACTAAATCTTCGGTAGATAAATTTGCAATCTGATATTTTTGATCATGTTTTAAAGATTTTCTGACATATTCAGCATCCTGAGAATCTCCAACTCCTAACCAAAAATAATTTGCTGCGTAAATTATTGCAAAGGCTATTGTTACATAAAAAATTGCCATAATCCAACGAGGTGGCGGATTATCCAATTCCTGAATCCCATCATAATCATGATCCATTAATTTTTCATCAACCGGTTCTATTTGGTTATTTTCTTTTGCCATTACTTTTAATTTAAAAAATTATGATGTTATAGATTTTTCCGAACTATTATCATCTAAAATTGAATTCTTTATTTTGTCCATTTCTTTATTTGGCATTTTAATTGTGCGAATAAGAATTACCACGAACAATATAAAAAATATAAGTAACCCAATTATATAATATATCTGGATACCTTCGATATTTTCTAACATATTACTTACTATCTTCATTTCTGTAGTGTTATTAATATATAACTTGTTAGCTGTGTAATTTGTTTCTCCGACAACTGATCTTTGTACGGAATCATTCCTTTAGAAATGTTTCCATTTGATATTGAATTGAAAACCTCCGATGGAGAATTTCCGGTTAACCATTCATCATCGGTTAAATTAGGAAATGTTGCAATCCCTTTACCATCAGCACCATGACAAACAGCACAAGTTGTAGTGAATACTTTCTCGGCTGCTGCTAAATCTTCAGCACCACTTAATAGTTCAATTTCCTTTTGGGTTGCTGGTTCCGAAGGCTCCACAATTTCCATAGGCGGAGGAGAAATATCTCTGCCCAATTTATGCATGTAGGCAATCATTGCAACAATCTCTTTGGTTGGTTCAACTACAATGTTAGATTCTTTTAAATCATTCACAATTTTCTGTGCTTGCTTCATCAAATCATCAACTGCAATTTCGTCAAAACCTTCAGGATAAGGAACACCCAAAGTTTGCATTGCTCTAATTTTTTTCGGTGTCATATCAAGATTAATATCTTTCTTGGCAAACCATGCATAATTCGGCATTATCGATTGCTCATTCATTTTTT
>DAOVTY010000067.1 GCA_030632865.1 Bacteroidota bacterium | reverse complement strand
ATTTGTCTTACGGCTTCTTCGTTTAAAACATATGCAGTTTTGTCGGATGAAATATTGTAGTCGAAGTTTCGCCCCTGAACAAACGGCACATCCATCATTTCAAAATATTCATCATCAATACGGGTTGTTTCCGAACCAAAAAATGTATTCTCCCCGCTGTTTTTTAATTCTCCATTATCGCGCCAAACTATACCAGTTGTGTTGTTTCTTGAATCGAATGGAGGGCAATCTTTCATTGCCACCAGATCGACACCTGATAACGAACCAATTTCCTGTTTAGCAGCTTTAATATGTTTAGATATTTGTCCTTGTAAACGTACATAAACAATTTTATCACTATCGAAACCAAGCTCTTTGTTTCTTATGTAGTTCATTTGTTTAACAACACCAACAGTAGAAATAACAAGCAGTATTGAAATAATATTTTGCAAGACTACCATTCCTTTTAAACCTCTGCTTTTCGAGCGTTTTAGATTAAATTTATCAACCAGTCCCAAAGGCTTAAAATTAGAAAGTACCAATGCCGGGTAAATACCGCACAATACAATAGTTCCGAAAAACAGAGAGATAATAAATAGAGCCACAGGAGGTTGAAAGAAATGAAAACCAACCACTTTACCAACCAAGTTAACAAATACAGGTTTTAACAGAAACACAAGTAAAATAGATGAGGCAAACGAAATAAGGATTACAACCAGTGTTTCAGTGAGGTAGCGATAAAAAATATTGACTTTAAACGCCCCACAAATTTTATGAATTGAAGTACTTTTCTGACGTTTGGTAAATAATGATATTGAAAGGTTGATGTAATTTATACAGGCGAGAAGCAAAATTAACAAACCTATTGTTCCAAATGTTATTATACTGCGCTTATCGCCACTTTCTCCAATGGGGTTTTGCACTTCATGGTCGAGGTAAATATTTGCCATTGGACGGATGTTGTAAACAACTGAACCATAAAAAATGTGCGGGGCTTTATTTTCTTTTGCCACTTGAGTTATTGCAGCATGCACATTAGTAATATTCGATTTTTCGAAAGTTTTTATGTAGGTCAGAAAATTAGGATCGCCCCATCCAAGTCCACATAAATGGTGTTGCTCGGCAAATTTATGCGATAATAAATAATCAAATTGAATGTGCGAATCAGGTGGCAAATCTTCAATTACAGCTTTTACTGTTACTTCTACTTCCCCTTCCAGAGTCAACCGTCGGTCGAGTGCACTTTCTTCTCCAAAATAGCGTTTGGCAAACGATTTAGTAAGCACAATATTCTCTGCAGTTAACAAAGCTTCCTTTGGATTTCCACTTAGTACTTTAAACGAAAAAATATCGAATAGCTCAGGATCTGCCGTTGCACCTAATTCTTCAAGGAACATATTCTCGCCAGCTTTAAAAGCAAAGGTGGCACATCGCCTTAATCTGGAAACTTTTTCAATGGCAGCCACATTTTCTGCGATTGCAGGTGCGAGCGGCGATGGTGTAGTTGGATATCGACTACCACTTTCTAAATATTGATGATTGATTTGATAAATCTGAGCGAAATTTTCATTGTACTTATCGTAACTGGTTTCATTATATACCCAGAAAAAAATAAAAAATACAGCGGCCAAACCAATTCCAAGTCCGGCTACATTCAATCCTGAATACAGTTTAAACCGAATAATGTTTCTGAGTATTACTTTAATATTTATTTTCATTGATAATGATATTTTAAGTTAAATGCAAGACCAAAGGAGATGGTTGTTCGCTTTGTACTTTGTTGTTTATTCATACCTCAAAGCCTCAACCGGATTCCGAGTTGCTGCTTTCCAACTTATCCAACTAACTGTAATTATTGTTACTAATAATGCCGCCACTCCAGACAATGCAAAAACCCACCAACTAAGGTCAGTTTTATAGGCAAAGTTTTCGAGCCAGTTATTTAATAAATACCATGCTCCAGGAACAGCAATTACAAATGCTATTGCTACCCATTTCATAAATTTGCTGTTAAGAGAAATGAGAATTTCACCGATTCTGGCACCATTTACTTTTCGTATCCCTATTTCTTTTGTGCGTTGTTCTGCAACAAAAGCAGCTAAGGCAAGAAGCCCTAAACAGGCTATTATAATTGCTAGTGCAGAAAATATAGAAACTATTTTCCTTGTTCTTACTTCTGCTTTGTATAAGCGCCCGAAATCTTCATCAAAAAACACATAATCGAGGATTTGACCCTTGGCAAATTTATCCCAGGCTTGTTCAATTATCTTTAAATTCTGCTGGATATCTCCAGAAATTCTTACACTTAAATATCCTCCACTTCCATTAACCACTACCAAAGAGCTCATTTCCTCATGTAACGATAGGCAATGAAAGTCTTTCATTACTCCGATAATAGTCAAACTATTATCGTCTGTTTTTTTGCCTTCATAAATTTTTTTACCAATTGGGTCTTCAATATTTAGTTGTTTAATTGCAGTTTCATTAAGCACAACCGATCTGGCATTGAATTGGTTACCCTCCTCAAAAAAGCGGCCTTCTTTTAGTTCTATCTGATATGTTTTTAGAAAATCGCAATCGCTCCAATATGTATTTATTCCTCTTGAATCGTTTACTGAATGATGAAAAAATGTTCTGCCTGCATTAAATTTCCCGGGAATTGAGGAAGAATTTGTAATCTTCAATATACTTGACTGAGCAAGTAATTCATTTTTGAAAGGTGAAATCTGGGTTCCAAGGTAATTAGCTTTGCTGATTATTACCAGATTTTCTTTGTTAAAACCAAGGTCCTTGTTTTGAAGAAAACTTAGTTGTTTACTAATAAAAAAGGTTCCTGAAAATAGTACAATGGAAACAATTAGTTGAAAAATAACCAATCCGCTACGCAATTTTGCATGACCGCCTTCCGATTTACTTATTCCCTTTATAACCTTTACCGGATTAAACGAAGCTAAAAAGAAAGCTGGGTAACTACCTGCAATCACTCCAATACCGATTCCAAAAGCGACCATTAATGGAATGGTTTTGAAATTATTAAAGTAATTGAAAACAAGTTGTTTGTCAATTAAATTATTAAAGCCCGGAAGCAAAAGTTTTATAAGTACCAGTGCAAGTACCAAGGCAATTAGTGTAACAAGAACAGATTCTGATAAAAATTGAAATATGAGAGAATTTCTATTTGATCCCAATGCTTTTTTTATTCCCACCTCTTTAGCACGATTAGCAGAACGGGCAGTGGACATATTCATATAATTGATACAGGCAATTACAAGTATAAAAATTGCAATAATCGAAAATATCAGCATGTAACTTTTGTTGCCCAAAGGTTCAGTCCCTGCTGATACGTCCCTGTCGAAATGAATTTCGACTAAAGGCTGTGCATACCATTTGTATTTCAGTCCCTGTGATTTTAATTTCTCAAAAGTAACCCCCATGGCTTGTTTTATGGCTGGGCCAACATATTTATCCACCAGTCCTTCAAGCTTGGTATCTACATCTTGCTTTGTATATCCTTCTTTAATCAGAGAATAGGTATAAACCATATTCTGAATCCAATTCAAATTATTGTCAACATCCTGTCCTTTCATCGAGGCCAGAAAGTCAGGTTTAATATGTGAATTCTCAGGATAATCTTTAATTACTCCCGTAACCTGATAGTCACGGTCGTTTTCCCAGGTAATAAATTGCCCAATTGGATTGTCTTTACCAAAATATCGCTTAGCGGTTGATTCGGTTAAAACCACCGAATTGGGTTGTGATAAAGCATTTTCGGGATTGCCGTTAATAAAAGAGGCAGAAAAGATTTTGAAAAAATTGGGATCGGCAAAACACCATTTTTTTTCATTAAAAACATCATCATTATGTCTAATAACAGCTTGTGCGAAAGTTAAGCGAACAGCCTCCTCAACCTCAGGAATTTCATTTTGCATGGCTTTTGCCAATGGTGGACTGAGGAATGGATGATTAAATTCATCATCATTGAATACTCCTGTTAAATTAACTCTGTAAATTCGGTCTGCTTTTTCATGAAATGTATCATAGCTTAACTCCGATTGCACATACAACATTATCAGAATACATGCTGTTATTCCGATTGCCAACCCAACAATATTAATCATTGAGTAAAACTTGTTTCTCATTAGATTTCGGAGGGCGGTTTTCAGGTAATTCTTAAACATGATTCTGACTTGTTGTTGTTGTTTCTTTTGTCTTAAACTTTGATATAATTGATTTTATGATGGATTTTGATTCCGATTATCAAACACTTATTTTTTCCGAATCAAAGTTTTCAGTCAATTATAAGAATCAAAGTTCAAGACTTATTACAACAATATCTCACCCATATCTTTTTTAACTTCCTCTGTTATTATTTGTCCATCAAACAGGTTAACAACACGGTGTGCAAATTCAGAATCGTGCAACGAGTGCGTTACCATTACAATGGTTGTTCCTTCGCGGTTTAACTCCGTTAATAGATTCATTACTTCAAGTCCGTTTTTAGAGTCGAGATTACCGGTTGGCTCATCGGCCAAAATCAGTTTTGGATTGGCAACTACTGCACGTGCAATTGCAACACGTTGCTGCTGGCCTCCAGATAATTGTTGTGGAAAGTGTTTTTTGCGGTGACTGATTTTCATCCGTTCCAAAACTTTTCCAACCATTTCCTTACGCTCGCTTGCTTTAAGTTTTAGATAAATAAGTGGGAGCTCTACATTTTCGTACACGTTCAACTCGTCAATCAAATTAAAACTTTGGAATACAAAACCGATGTTTCCTTTGCGAAGTAATGTACGGTTGCGTTCTTTTAACTGCCCAACTTCCTCTCCGTCGAAATAAAATTCGCCGCCGGTAGGATTATCGAGAAGACCGATAATATTCAACAAAGTTGATTTACCACAACCCGATGGTCCCATAATGGCCACAAATTCTCCTTTTTTTATATGAAGATCCACTTTGTTTAAAGCACTGGTTTCAATCTCTTCAGTGCGAAATACTTTTGTTAATTCTACTGATTTAATCATTTTGTATTAATTTGAATTATTTGCTTATTTCTACTAATTACTTTCTACTTAAATACGATTTTGTCATTATCACCAAACAAATCGTAGCTGGATGTAATAATCTTTTCGCCGGCTGCTAAACCTTCCAATATTTCGTAATACTGAGGATTTTGTTTGTTAATACGAATGCTTCTTTTTGTAGCTTCTGTTTCATCCTTATTTAAAACATAAACCCACTGTCCTCCGGTGCTTTGGAAAAATCCACCTTTGGGAATCAGAATTGCTTCTTCAGATTGCCCCAATTCCAGCTTTATATGATAGGTTTGTCCGGTACGGATATTCTTTGGTTTTTCGCCCTTAAAAACCATGTCTATTTCAAACTGCCCTTCCCGAACTTCGGGATAAACTTTTTTTACATTCAATGCAAAATCAACATCATTCCTCTCAAACGAAGCAGACAAATTACGCCGAACACGATCTATAAAAAACTCATCAATAAGTGCATTAATTTTAAAATCAGATAAAATATGAAGCATTCCTAGTCTTTGCCCACGAGATATTGATTCTCCAATTTCTGCATTTAAAAGTCCAAGTTGTCCATCTGCCGGAGCTTTCACATTTAGATTCTCAAGTCTTCGTCTTGCCATAATTAAATTTTGTCGCATGTTTGCAAGGCTCTCATCCATAATTAGACCTTGGTTTGACCTGAAAATAGAATCTTGTACTAATTTTTTATAAGTTAGTTCCTGTTCCTTTAACGAAAGATCGTAATCTTCTTTTGCTCGTAAATATTCTTCTTTTGCAATAAGTTCTTCGTTAAACAAAGATTCATATTGGTTGAATTTTCTTTTTGCCTGTATCACTTGAAGGTCAATTTGCAACTTAGATCGTCTGTTAGAAATTTCTTGCTGTTCAATACTAATTTGAGTGTTTCGCAGTTCATTGGCCTGATAAGCCAATTGAGATTCACTATTCATTATAATTGTATTCAAATCGTAATTTTTTAATCTCAAAATAACATCCCCGGCTTTCACCATCTCTCCTTCTTCTATGAATATTTCTTCCACTTTCCCTCCTTCTTCGACATCAAGATAAATGGTATAAATAGGTTCTACCTGCCCAATTACAGTTATGTAATCGTTAAACAAACCGGCTTGTACTGTACTAATTGTAAGCTTATCCTTTTCTGTTCGAAATACTGAACTGTGATCTGAAAAAATTACATTATAAAGAAGAAAGGTTATTACCAATCCGCCAGCAATCCACAAAATGTGTTTCATTTTCAAACCCTTTTTCTTTTCAATTTTTTTGTCCATTCCCATGGTTAACGTATTTTATGTTTTATTTTTATTACTTAAGTTTAACGACCTACTTCTTACTGCGACTGTGACTGCAAACTTTTCCCCATTTCCCAAAATCTCAATCCTTTATAAAACTCAATGGTTTTCATTTTAATTTCCCATTGTAATCTCGCCCTTATAACCTGACTATTTGTATTAGCTAACCTGTTTTTTGCAATATAAAATTCAATAACATTTATAAGTCCTTGCTCAAATTTCTTTTCGGCCGCTTTAAAGGCCAAATTATCAACATCACTTCTTTTTATAACCTGATTGTATTCTGTATAAAGTGCTTTCAGGTCTGTTAAATCGTTTGCCATTTCAAAAAATAGCTTTTGTTTTTCGTTTTCAAGAATGGTTTGAGCACGTTTAATATCTAGTTTTGCCTTTTTTATATTCGACCGATTTGTCCATCTGTTAAAAACCGGAATAGTTAACGAAGCTCCAAGATACTGGCTTCTATTGTTTCGAAACTGATCTCCAAAATTGATTATCTCACCACTTTCATTTTTATTGGTTTCAGAAAAACCGGTATTAATAGAACCCCCTGCACTAATTGATGGATACAAATACGAACGACTAATTGAAAGTATTTTTTCTGTGGCTTTCAGGTTAGCTTCAAAAGATTGGAAGTAGGGAGACCATATTGTAAACTGGTTAAATAAATTTTGTGGGTTTAAAATAGATTCATCAATTACAGATTTCTTTTCATCAAGCAGTGTCATTTCTTCATTTGAAACAAAATTCATTTGTTGTTTTAATTGCAACAATGCCGTTTTTCTACTGTTTTCAATTTGAATTCTGTTTAATTCTTCTTGTTCGAGGTTGGCACGCATTTCCAATAAATCGGCTTGCGCTTTTAAACCAACCTCCACATGTTTTTCTGTTGTTTTCAAATTTAGCTTCGAGGCTTCAACTTGCTCTTCGGCAATTTCCAGCATTCCCTCGTAATAAATAACGTCAAAATAGGATGTCATTACGCTAAAAGCCAAATCATCTATGGCATTTAACTGATTATACTCCGAAATTTGTTTTCTGAATTTTCGGTATTTTATTTGATTTTGAAGGCGAAATCCCTCAAAAACCGAGATTGAGGTTCCAAGATTGTATGAATTATTGAAAAACTGTGTATTTACATAACCATTGGTTATCGGATCTATTGAACGACCATAACTCATTCCAGCACTTGTTGAAGCACTAATTCCTGGCAATAAATTTCTTTTGGATTGACTTAAATCTTCTTGCGATAATTTATTTAGAATTTCATATTCCTTTAAATTAATATTATTATCGATAGCATATAAAATGCATTGATCTAAATTCCAGTTTTGTTGGGCATGCAGAAAATTTACTGTTAGAATGGTAAATATTATTATTGTGATAGTTCGTTTTAAATACATTAGTTTATTTTTTATATCGCTTTTCTATGCCAGAAAGATGCCAAAAGCACAACTTGCTAATTAACTGACTGTTGGCTGCTTTTAGTTAGAAACGATGTTAAATTATTTTACATATTTTTGTAAAAATATTTTACATATTTCTTGCTTTGTACTCAAAGCATCCAGTTTTCAATTTTAAACGATTTTCAATCTCTTCTTTAAAATGAATTAGTTTTCTGACAGAATTAGTTTTATTAATCTTCCACTACATCTTCATAAAGATCTAAAAACCAGATAGAATTTTCATGAAAAGAGACCTTTTTTGATGACGTGCTGTTATCTGCAAATACTAATGCAATTTGTTCAAACTGATTTGTTAAAAAGAGTTTTTTCCAAAAATCCTGTGCACTAACAGTAAAACTTATTAAAATGATACTTACCACAACAGCGATGGTTTTTTGTGCAAATTGCTGAACTTTGTTTATTGTTTTCATGGCTTCTTGTTTTCGTATTAACCTTTTAATTGCCAGAACAATGCCAAAACCACAACTACCTGACTGTGTGTAATTTGCAAATGTTTAGGTTTTGGGCTAGTTAAAATAATTGACACAATTATGTAAAAATATTTTACACTTAATTGGTTTTCATTTTAAAAGCATTTAAGTTTGAATAAAAAAAATGGTAAAAGGCAACATATTAATTGTTGATGACAACAAAAATATTATCAGCGCCTTAGATATTTTCCTTGGTCCCGAGTTCGATCATATAAAAGGAATTTCAAATCCTAACCTGATTCCGGCTGAATTAAAAAGCAAAAATTACAATCTGGTTATCCTTGACATGAATTTTAAGGCTGGAATAAATACGGGAAATGAAGGGTTATTCTGGCTGAATCAAATTAAAAAGACCAATCCGGATATTTCTGTTGTACTAATTACAGCATACAGCGATGTAGAATTGGCGGTAAATGCACTAAAACAGGGAGCATGTGATTTTATTCCAAAACCCTGGGAAAATTCTAAATTACTTGCTACCATAAAAGCAGCTATTCAATTAAATTTCTCGAAACGAGAAGTTGGGCAGTTAAAACAAACGGAGAAAAGATTAAAACAGGAAATTAATCGCGACCAGAAATACATTATTGGCTCTTCGCTGCAATTAATGAAAGTGATGAATATGGTGCGCAAAGTTGCTAAAACCAACGCAAACATATTCATTACTGGAGAAAATGGAACCGGAAAAGAACTAATTGCACGCGAAATTCATCGATTGTCGTTACGAAATCATGAAATTATGGTTAGTGTTGACATGGGTGCAATTAGCGAAACACTTTTTGAAAGCGAACTTTTTGGGCATGTAAAAGGCGCATTTACCGATGCCCGCGAAAATCGTGCAGGCAAATTTGAAACCGCTAATAAAGGCACATTGTTTTTAGATGAAATCGGAAATCTTTCGTTGCACTTGCAAGCGAAACTTTTGGCAGCAATTCAGAACCGTAAATTTATGCGGCTTGGATCAGACAAAACTATTCCGGTAGATATTAGATTGGTTTGTGCTACCAATAAAAATTTGCCGCAAATGGTAGAGGAAGGTCTTTTCCGGGAAGACCTTTTATATCGAATTAACACAATTCAAATAGAAGTGCCGCCATTAAGAGAACGGGGAAATGACATAATCGTTTTGGCAGATTTCTTTCTTAAAAAGTATGTTTCGAAATACGAAAAATATGGGCTGAAAATAAATCAGGCTGCGCTGGGAAAACTACTAAAATATAAATGGCCAGGTAATATTCGCGAATTACAACATACCATCGAAAAAGGAGTAATTCTGAGTGACTCTTCTGTTTTAAAGCCTGAAGACTTCTTTCTTCGACCCGTAATTTCAGGTAAATTTGACGACGATGATCTTACAATAGAAGAGATGGAAAAACGAATGATAATTTCTGTTATTGAAAAAAACAGCGGAAATATGAGTTTAGCTGCGGACCAGCTTGGAATTACACGTCAGACCTTATATAATAAAATTAAAAAATATGAGATATGATTAGTAAAAACATGTATGTTCAGATTTTGATTCGAATACTTTTACTGGTTGCGTTTGCTCTACTAACTGGATGGTTTGTTTTTGGGAATAATCAATATTTACTTTCCATACTTTCGGCATTTGGAGTTATATTTGTTACAACAAATCTCATTCGTTTTATTAACAAAACAAACCGTCAGTTATTCTACTTCTTTGATGCAATTCAGAACGAAGATTCTACTCTTTCTTTTCCTGAAAATACAAACAATAAAACTCTCGTGGATTTGCATAAAAGCCTTATTAAAGTAAATAAACTAATTCAACATATTCATATTGAAAACAGGCAACAAGAACAGTATTTTCAAGCTTTGTTAGAACATGCTGCTGCTGGAATTATGACCTTTAATAAAAAGGGGTTTGTCCTACATTCAAATTCTTCTTTGAAACGACTTTTTTCATTGGAAGTATTTACTCATTTAAATCAGTTAGACCGAGTTGACCACCGACTTTTTATTATCATAAAAAACCTTCAGCCTTCAGAGCAAAAACTGGTAACTATTAACAACAAACAAGGAACAATTCAATTACTAATTAAAGCAAGTTCATTTATTTCTGACAAAAAGGAATTGATTCTACTTTCGGTTCAGGATATTAAAAACGAGCTGGATGAAAAAGAGCTAGATTCATGGCGTAAACTAATTCGTGTAATGATGCATGAAATTATGAATTCAATTACACCAATTACTTCTTTGTCGGAAAGTTTAGCAAGTTATTTTTATGTTGAAAATAGAATAAAATCACCCGAAGAAATTACTGAAAAAACCATTGAAACCACAATCCGAGGATTGGAAGTAATAAAAGAGCAAGGCAAGGGTTTAATATCTTTTGTTGATTCATACAGAAAAATTACCAAACTTCCACAACCTAATAAAAAACCATTTGTAATTAAAAATCTAATTGAAAACATTCAAATCCTTTCCGGCACATTTAAATATGCTGAACATATTAAAGTTTCGCATGAAATAAAACCAGAAAAACTAGAGATTTTAGGGGATGAAAAAATGATTTCACAGGTGTTAATTAATTTGGTAAAAAATGCATTTCAAGCCAATGCAACAAATAAAAATGCTAAAGTAAAAATTGTTGCGAGAATTGGAGAAAGTGGTCGGCCAGAAATCCTGATAATTGATAATGGACCAGGAATTTCAGAGGAGATTATGGATAAAATATTTATTCCATTTTTTACAACAAAAGAGTCTGGTTCAGGAATAGGATTAAGTTTATCGAGACAAATTATGTTGTTGCACGGGGGTAATCTAAAAGTTATTTCTTATCCTGAGATATCAACTTCGGCTATTTTGAGTTTTTAAAAAACAATTCAAATATTGCCACACTTGTAAAACCAGTCACATTCATTGTATCTCTCAGCTACTTATCTGTTTTTGTAGTTCTCGGCGGCTCTAGTATATGCCTAGGAGGTCTCAATTAAAAGTTCGTCGATCGATTCAAATGGCACAATTTACACTGAAGCAGAATTATCCAAATCCATTTACTTCAACAACAACAATTGAGTTTTCGTTAGAAACGGAAGCACAAGTTGTATAGTCTGTTTTTAATTAAATGGGACAGGAGATTAATACATTGATGAATAGAAATATTCCTATGGGCAATTACTCTATCATCTGGAACTGTAACGATAAAATAGGGAGTGAAGTAAACAATGGGCTTTACTTTTGTCGATTATTGATAATTGATGTTCAGGAAATTTCTGTTGATATACGTCAAATGATAAAATTGAAAGAGTAGAAACATTTCAATAATTTTTAAATTATGAAGTATATTATAACTTTATACCCAACTTAACCAACTTTATTTATTTCAAAAAATGAGACGATTTAAAATTTATTTATTTCAAATAATTTTTGGTTTATTAGGGCTTTTACATTTCACAAATCTGAACGCTCAAAAACCTGTTGTTGCAATTTTTGCAAACGACGAAAAGGCAAAAGAAAATTCTGATTCCGGGGAGTTCTGGATTATTCAGCTTGACGAGCCTTCTCCAAATTTAACCGTAAAAATTAAAATAGAGGGGACAGCTAGTGATGGTTTAGATTACAGGTGTTTCAGCGATACCTGGAAAGTGAATAAACGAAAAACATTCAAAGTTCTTCCAATTAATGACGGCATTCTTGAAGGTGATGAAACGGTAAAAATTAGCATTCTTGAAAGTCCTGATTATACCATTGAGGAGATTCATAAAAGTGCTACGGTAATTATTCAGGACAATTCGCTTCCTGATGTTGAGTTTGTAACTCCTTCGTCGGTAGGAAAAGAAGCCATTAATAATGTAGAAATTAAAGTTGCTCTTTCAAAAGCATTTAAAGAGGAAATTGAACTCGATTATTCTGTTCAGGGTGTTGTGGCCGAACAAAATACAGATTTCGAATTGAATTCCGGGAAATTAATTATTCCGGCAGGTAAAACAGAAGCTTCCATTAGTTTGAAAGTAATAGACGATAAAGTAGCCGAAGGAGATGAAACCGTCGTAATACGTTTACTTAAAGCTAAAAACGCCAATATCGAAACACAACATGCTCATTACTATACAATTCAAAACGATGATGGTGCCTTCACTGAAAGTGTGGTTTACGACCGGATTTTGGGTACAGTTCTGGCATTCAGAGCTGGTTGCTCTATGGGAGCGGTTACGGAGTTCAACTGGGATCAGCAACGTTCTGAAGCTACTTTCGGACTACTTGAAGAATTTAAACCTT
>DAOVTY010000176.1 GCA_030632865.1 Bacteroidota bacterium | reverse complement strand
TCATTTCTTTTTGCAAATCTGCGGTTTTAACCATTGTTGATACGCCAAAGCCTTTGCTTTTCATGTCGTACTCGCGTAATATCCCAATAATTTCGTAGAGCTTTGTTGGCGAATATTTTCTTGCCGCAGCAATATAATCTTTAGCAAAATACGGATGCACACCTAATTGCATCGACGTATTTCTCTCCGATTTATCTTTAAGAAAATGGAATTTGAATATTTTTGAAAAGTAAGAATAGAGTGAAGCAGTTGTTTTTTGAATGGGATTAATTTTATCGTTGGCGCCAAAATAATTAATAATCTGGTTTGCCTTAAAAATATTTTTCTCTCCCAAAGCATTTTGCAGTTCAAAAATGTTAAAATCTTTACTAAGCCCTATATTTTTTTCGATATGATCGGGTGTAATTTTGTTAGTGTCTTTAACCGCAATTATAAGTTTATCTAATTCGTTTGCAACTTTACTTAAACTTGTACCTAAATAAGCGGTTAATATTTGAGCTGCTTGCGGCGTGATACTAAAATCTCGTTGTTTTAAATATCCATCAACCCATTTTGGTAGCTGATAATCGCGAACTTTATCAGATGTAAAAACTAATCCGTTTTTTTTAATCAGCTTTGCCAATTTTGTTCTCGAATCAAGTTTTTTGTATTTATAATTTAACACCAAAATTGTTGATGCAAGGGGTTTCTCTGCGTACGATGTTAGTGTTTCAATTTTACCTAATGTCTGTGCTTCTTTTACAATAATTACCTGCTTGTTTGCCATCATCGGGAAACGCAATGCACTTTCAGCAATTGTTAAAGCACTTGAATCTTTGCCATAAAAAATAGTTTGGTTAAATCCGCGTTCGGCTTCGGTTAAAGCATTATTTTCAATCCAATTCGAAATCTCATCTATGTAATAGGGTTCTTCACCGTGAAGAAGATAAATAGGATGATAAATACCTTTTTTAAGGTTTTGTATAATTTCGCTAGAGTTCATTCTAAAATCTGAGATGTTTTACAGAAAGCCCATTGTTTTTAATTTCGAGAAGTGCTTTTATTCCAGAATCAATGTGCCTCTCAACATAACTTGAAGAAACTTTTTTATCGCTGGCCGTTGTTTTTACACCTGTCGAAATCATTGGCTGGTCTGTTACCAAAAGTAGTGCGCCCGTTGGAATTTGATTAGCAAAACCTACAGTAAACAAAGTTGCTGTTTCCATGTCGATTGCCATTGCACGAGTTTTTTTTAAATATTTTTTAAAACGATTGTCGTACTCCCAAACTCGGCGGTTTGTTGTTAAAACAACTCCTGTCCAGTAGTCTTGTTCAGCATTTCGGAGAATGTGAGACACGGCACGCTGCAAATTAAATGCCGGCAGTGCTGGCACTTCTGGCGGTAAATAGTCGTTTGATGTTCCTTCGCTTCTAATTGCTGCAATAGGAAGAATTAAATCGCCCAGTTTATTTTTACGTTTAAGTCCGCCGCATTTTCCTAAAAATAGAACGCTGCGCGGTTTTATGGCACTTAGCAAATCCATGATTGTTGCGGCATTCGGGCTACCCATTCCAAAATTTATTATGGTAATACCATCGGCAGTTGCACTGGGCATGTTTTGATCTCCACCATCAACCGAAACTTCATATCGTTGAGCAAACCTATCTACATAATCCTGAAAATTGGTTAGTAATATAAATTTACTAAAATCTTCAAGTTTTTTACCTGTATAACGTGGTAGCCAATTGTCAACTATATCTGCTTTTGTCTTCATAAACCTATTTTTTTACCTTTGAAAAATCTTAAAACAATTTTGTTTTAAGGAGATACAAATGTACATTTTTAGATTTCGTCAACCAAAACGATATCGTGAGTATTTTAAATCTAGATTAATGCAGCAATTGAATTTACCAAATTACGCTTTTAGAACTAAAATAGAAGATGGCAAAAAGTTAATTTTCGATTCTATTAGAAAGAAATTTATTGTGTTGACACCAGAAGAGTGGGTGCGTCAAAATTTTATTCAGTATTTAAAAAAGGAGAAAAAATACCCTGAGAATTTAATGGTAGTTGAGAAGCAAATAATAGTAAATGGCAAACAGCGCCGATTTGATTTATTAATTTATTTACGAAACGGACAGCCACAATTAATTGCAGAATTTAAAGCTCCAAATGTTAAAATAACACAGGATGCTTTCGACCAGGTTGTACGTTATAATATGGCTCTGCGTGTAGAGCGGGTAATAGTTTCAAATGGCTTGCAACACTTTGCCTGCGAAATTGATTATGTAAAGAATAGTTTTAAATATTTGCCCGAAATTCCTGAGTTTTGCGAACGTTGTAAGGTTAACGGACAGGGATTTAGCTAAGTATTTATGGGTGCGACAGATTTTTAAGAAAGTATTTTCTGAAATAATATTTCATCTTTCCAACCCGAAGTAATTTTAATCCAATCTTTCTTAATTCCTACTTTAATAAACCCCGATTTTTCAAATAGTTTAATGCTGTTTGCATTGTCGAAAGATATGTTTGAATAGAGCTGTTTCAACCCTAAAATTTCAAAAGTATAATTAGAAAGTGCTTGCAGTGCATCGGTTGCATAACCTCTGTTTTTATCGGAGTTATTATGGATTAAAATGCCAACTCCGGCACGTAAATGGTAAGGCTCAAAATCGAACAAATCAATTGCTCCAATGGGTTTTAATTCTTTATCTTGAATTATTAAACGTAACTGTTTTGTTTCGTAAATATCTTTGGCCGATTCTATTAAATATTGCGCAAGAATATGTTTCGAAAAAGGTGTCTTTGTGTTGCTTACTTCCCAAATTTCAAGGCTATTTTCCCAAAGGTAGAGCAAATCAATATCTTCAGGTTCAAGTGGCCGGAGTGAGATTTTTCCGTATTCAAGTTGTTTGTTCATTTTAATAAGTTAATTGTCCAAATTTCGCCAGCCTTTAAAAAGAATTTCGGCATCGGTTAATAAACTGTAGTCTTTTGCGTAAAGCATATTTAATTGAGATTGCTTTTCGGTGTCGAGATTCAATTCAGAAAACAAATCACCCGGATTTAAAATGCCTATTTTTAATTGAGGTAAATTTTCTAATGTGCCTTTTTCAGGAATGTACCCAATCCATGATTTTTTGCTACTTAATACATTAAATATATTTAAAAATAGTTTTGATTTATGTTTGAAAAACCAAATTATTGCAGGACTTAAAATCAATATAATAATAGCAATTTTAAAATCGAATAACCGTTTTATTTGTTTATTGCTGGTTTTTGAAATGGCATTTACATTTACTACGTACAAATCGCCGGCGGTATGAATAGAATTACTTCCGATTATACTCACACTTTCGGGCGGCGCAATTTTATAGTCGATATCTAATTGAGTTAAATCGAGCATGGCGCGTATTATTTGTGCCGAACTAATATTTTCAGCACAAAACACAATTTCATCAATTCTGTTTATTCTTATAATCTCGGTAAGTTGGCTTAGTTCTCCCATAAAACCCACACCTTTATCTGTTTTGTCGAGGGCGATAAAACCAGCTAATTCAGATTGAATTTGAGTTGCTTCCAATATTTTTTTCACTCGCTCAGCTTCTAACGAGTGTCCAACTATTGCAATCTTTTTTGTCTTTTTTATATCTAGTCTGAATTTTTTAAATTTCAACCAATGAAAAAGTATTCTGGTTAAAAGCAGTACAAATACTGCCCAAAACGAGCCAAGTAAAATTAGAGCTCGAGAGAATCGAAACCGTTCATCTACCAATGAATAAACTAATAGTATTGAAATGGTACCCCAAAATACTCCGCGAGAAATTTTATAAAGGTTAACCGGTTTTTTATAACCGCCAGAAAGGAGTATTCCTAAAAGCCAAAATAGAATATAAACAGGTACTACAATTTGCAAAAACTCTGGCGGATAGTAGCCCGATTCGAATCTAGCATTTTCCCAATATGATGTTAGAAAAAGGTATCCGGTAAAAATAATTAGTCCATCTAAAACAGGGAGATATATTTTTCCGACCGCCCGTTTAATAACCGAAAGAAGTGCTCGAAAATATATTGCAAGATGAATTAACAGGGAGAATACTTTTGCGTTTCCATCTGAAAAATGTTTACGCGCAAAAATAATCATGGCGTTATAAAACACCTTTACATAATTGAGTGATCCTTTTTTTGTGCTCTCGCCTTTGTAGTGAATTATGGTAGTTTCGGGGTAATAATAGTTTTTATAGCCACCCAAAGTTATACGGTACGAAAGGTCGATATCTTCTCCATACATAAAAAAAGTTTCGTCGAGTAATCCAATTTCATCAAGTGTCTTTTTTCTTAATAGCATAAACGCACCGGCTAGTACGTCAACTTCATGGATTTCATTTTCATCTAAATAAGAAAGATGATATTTCCCAAATTTTTTAGACTTCGGAAACAGTTTTGAAATACCAAACATTTTATAAAATGCTACCCACGGTGTTGGTAATCCACGTTTAGATTCAGGCAAAAAAGCTCCTTTTCCGTCAATCATTTTTACTCCCAATCCGCCTGCTTCCGGATTTTGATTCATGAAATCAATTATCCTCGAAAATGTATTTTCTTCTACAATAGTATCTGGATTTAACAGTAAAATATATTTGCCTTCTGCCAACCGGATTGCCTGATTATTTGCTTTAGAAAAACCTACATTCTCTTGGTTTTCTATAAAATTAATTTGCGGAAATTTTTCGCGAATAAGTTGTGCTGAGCCATCAACAGAATTATTGTCTACAACAAAAACTTCAGATTTAATATTTGTCAAAGCCTTTAAAACTGAATGCAGGCACTGCTCTAAAAAATATTTTACATTGTAGTTTACAATTACTATCGAAAGTTCCATCTGTCCGGTTCAATTTTTTTCAAATGTAGTATTTTACTTTTGTATAACGGAAAAATATGAGAATTCTGATTTTGTGTTGAGTTATTATTTAAGTTTTATAAATAAGATTTTTATAAAAATCTAATATTCAATTATTAGGTAAATTATTGGTGTTTATTTTCCAAGCGAACTTTCGTACGGAACTCGGTTTGTTAACGAGCGTCCGAGCGTAATCTCGTCAGTATATTCAAGTTCGTCTCCAATTGAAACCCCACGCGCAAGTGTCGATAATTTTATGTTTTGCTCTTTTAACTTTCTAAAAATATAAAAGTTTGTTGTATCTCCTTCCATTGTCGTTGACAGGGCAAGAATCACCTCGGTAATTTTACCTTTTTCTACACGTTTAAGTAGCGCGTCAATCTCTAAGTCGGCAGGTCCAATACCGTCCATTGGCGAAATTATTCCACCTAAAACATGGTATAATCCATTAAATTGTTGGGTGTTTTCTACCGACATTACATCGCGAATATTTTCAACTACGCAAAGTACACTTTCGTTTCGCGAAGGGTTGGCGCAAATCTTACAAATTTCAGTGTCCGAAATATTATAACAAACCTTACAATGTTTTATTTCGTTTCGCAGCTCAATTAAACTGTTGCCAAAAGTATTTACATCTTCTCTGTTTTGGCGCAAAAGATGCAGCACCAACCGTAAGGCACTTTTTCTTCCAATGCCGGGAAGTTTTGCAAATTCGTTAACCGCATTTTCTAGTAGTCTTGATGGATATTTGTCGATGTTCATTATAAGTTTAAATTGTTTGTATTTATCGTTAACTTATGCAACTGGCGATGAATTAAAACATGCTTTTTTATTAATTAAATATGTTAAAACTAATGCTTATTTCAATTTCAAAAGTAGAGGGATTTTTCAAATATGATTTCTTTTTTGAAAATTTCTTTTTTTCATGCTGAATATTTATTGTAAACTTCTTTTTATAGTGATTGGAAATCAATAAATTTAGCAATCGAATGTAGTTTTGTTTTAAACTTAAAATCTAGCAATTATGAATGAGAAATTAAAATCAAATTTTTCGCGCAGAAATTTTCTTGAAACCACAGCCGCAGCAGTTGCCGGTTTTTCTATTATTCCGCGAAATGCAGTTGCCGGTCTTGGGCATGTTGCGCCAAGTGATAAATTAAATATTGCAGGTATAGGAGTTGGCGGAAAAGGAAAAGTAAATATTGCAAATATGCCAGGCCAGAATATTGTTGCGCTATGTGATGTAGATTGGGATTATGCAAATCCTGTTTTCGAGAAGTATCCAAAAGCCAAAAAGTGGAAAGATTTTCGTGAAATGTTAGATAAACAAAATGACATAGACGCAGTTGTAATTGCCACACCCGACCATACTCACACTGTAACCGCTGTTGCGGCCATGGAACTTGGGAAACATGTTTATTTGCAAAAACCGTTGACTCATTCTGTTTGGGAATCAAGATATTTAACAAAACTTGCTGAGAAAACGGGAGTTGTAACCCAAATGGGAAACGAAGGACACTCAAGTGATACCGTTTATGAAGTTGCCGAAGTGGTGCAAAGCGGATGTCTTGGTACAGTTAAAGAGACTCATGTTTGGACAAACCGACCCATTTGGCGTCAGGGAATGCCCAAGCCCCTAAAAGAAGTGAAAATACCTAAAACATTAGACTGGAATTTATTTATTGGCCCTGCAAAAATGCGGGCTTACAATCCTGAATACCATCCATGGATTTGGAGAGGTTGGTGGGATTTTGGAACTGGTGCTCTTGGTGATATGGGGTGTCATTTGCTTGATGTTCCCAATTTTGCTCTTAAATTAGGTGCGCCAACAGCTTTTCAGGCTAGTTCTTCGTTAGTAAATACTGAAAGTGCTCCGGTTTCAGCTAAAGTTTCTTTTCTTTTTCCTGCTCGTAAAAATTT
>DAOVTY010000270.1 GCA_030632865.1 Bacteroidota bacterium | reverse complement strand
TAAACCAGCTAAATAAACAGGAGAATAAAATAGTAAAGGAAAGTTTAAATCCTTTAACAAATTACGAGTTGGGAATAAATGATAAACTTTTATCAACAGCACCAAACTGGAATATAAAATGAGGTTACACGAAAACAAAGAACTTTTTCAGGATGCTGTTTTGGCAACAGCACAATTATTGAATATCCCTGAAATTTATATCGAAAAAGATTACTGGGTCACTGTAGTATTACATAAAATATTTCATTCAGAAATGGCTGACGAAGTAGTTTTTAAAGGTGGCACGGCACTTTCGAAATGCCACAAATTAATCGAACGTTTTTCAGAAGATATTGATGTTGTTGTTTTAAAGCATGAAGGAGAGAACGACAATCAATTAAAGAAAAAGATTCGAACTGTTGGAAAAATAGTTGAATCGATTATGCCGGAAATAAACATGCCGGAGCTAACGAATAAAAAAGGCAAAATTCGGAAAACTGTTCATCAGTATGAAAAAACATTTAAGGGGAATTTTGGCCAGGTTCGTGAACACATTGTATTTGAAGCTACATGGCTGGGCGATTCTGATCCTCATACTTCTGAAAATATAAACAGCTATATTTATGAAATGATGCAAAACCAAGGGCAAAGTAACCTTATTGAAGAATATGAAATGCAGCCTTTTAAATTGGAGGTACTCAGCAAAGAAAAAACTCTTTGCGAAAAAATTATGAGTTTGGTTCGATTCTCACAAAAAGAAAATCCTTATGCTGAACTTGCAAATAAAATACGCCATATCTATGATATTCACATGATGCTCAAAAATGAGGATGTAAACAGTTTCTTTAATAGCATTCAATTTAATAAAATGTTGGTCGATGTTGGGAATGACGATGTTGTAAGTTTTAAAAACAACAATGAATGGCTGCGTAATCATCCGGCAGAAGCAATTATTTTTAAACAACCAGAGGAAACCTGGAGTCAGATTAGAACACCGTATCAAACTACATTCAAAGATTTGGTAATAGGAATCATGCCCGAAGAAGAAGATTTGGTAGAAACATTAAAAACAGTTGGTTCAAGATTATTAGATATTAAATGGACAATCAAAGTCTAATAATAATTTCAAAAATTGACTACTCTATTCCATTCCTAAATTGTAAGCAACATCCTCAATATTTAAATCAGATTGCAAAAGGAAACGGAATAAATGGATTTTTAGATTGGGTGGGCAAAGAAACGGTTAATTGTTTTCACCGTTGTTTCAAATGAACTTACCTTTTGCGGAACGAGGAAGGTGTGTTCATTTGAAAGTAAAAAAAACAATCCGAAAACTTTTAACCGTTTCTTTGTTGGGTTTATGCCGTAGTCTTTTTCAATCTGATTTAAATTTGGATATTTTTGCGGTTGATTTGGGAAATTATTACACTCTGTTAATGTTTACTGAATTTAAATTAACTCTCTTGAATTTCATTTTTTATGACACCAAATTTGACGCCACCTAAAATAAAAACGCTGTAAATGTTTCATTTACAGCGTTTTGAAAATTACAAAGTGACCCTACCGGGATTCGAACCCGAATCATAAGAACCGGAATCTTACATTCTATCCATTGAACTATAGGGCCATTAAAGAGCTGCAAAAATAGCAAAATTCTTTTTACATATTTCAACTTGCCAAAATATTACGAATGTTAATAAAATGATTTGTCAGTGTGATTTTCAGTACTAACTAATATGTACATTTGCCGCTGATAAAAATGGTGATGATAATGGAAGATTGGGTTAACAACTTAAACACATGGTTTAATTCTTATTGCGAAAATTTTAAAGAATTAACCGACGAACAAAAAAGGAATTTTGATATAAAAAGAGACCATTCATTTCGGGTGGCTGATTTTTCAGTTCAACTTGCAGAGAAATTAGAATTTAGTTTTGAAGAGCAAAAACTAGCTTATTTTATTGGGCTCTTTCACGATATAGGCAGGTTTAATCAATTGGTGGAGTTTAATACTTTCGATGATTTAAAATCTGTGGATCATGCAGAGTATTCAGTGAAGGTATTAAAAGATGAGGATGTGCTTGCTAAGTTTGAAATTGAAATTGAGAATGAGAAATTAATTTTCATTTCAATAGCAAATCATAATAAACTAAAATTACCAGAGAATTTATCGGAGCAAGAATTAAAGTTGGCAAGATTAATACGCGATGCAGATAAAATTGATATACTAAAGGTTTTATCAGAATATTATTCAACGCGAAATGTAAATGCGAACCATACATTAACGTGGGATCTTCCAAAAGGAAGCTCTGTTTCTAAAGCAGTTTCTAAGGAAGTTTTGGATGGCAAATTGGTTTCGAAGAAGAATGTTGTTTCGGAGATAGATGTGAAAATTATGCAAATGTCGTGGGTTTACGACTTAAACTATCGCAGTTCTTTCGAAAAGCTTCTTAAAAAACGTTTTATAGAAACTATTTACAATACACTCCCCAAAAACGATTTAGTAATTGAAATTTATAGAAAGGTGAAAGTTTATTCAGAAAATATTATTTATAATAGTTGAACCTGAAAAAATCAAATATTTGTTATTTTTACTTATGAATATGAAAACGGATTCTGAAAATTATAAATGGGGATTTCTATACTTCGACTCTAAAGATAGAAGAGTTATTTTACCAAAGGTAAATCGAATGTTAGGATGGACTTTAAATTTTGGCAATCCGATTTCATACCTGATAATTATAGCATTTGTTTTATTGTTAATTTTTGTGCGATAAATTTAGATATACCATTATATTAAAATATGATTCAGCAAAAAGAGATTACACTGCCTCAATTTCGCAGAGGCTATCATTTAATTACTTCATTAATAGAAAAAAATCTTCAACAACTTCCAGAGAGCGGATTGTTACATATTTTGGTAAAACATACATCGGCCGGTATAACACTAAACGAAAATGCCGACCCAACTGTGCGAGCTGATTTTGAGAGTTTTATAAATAAAATGATTCCCGAAAACGATGCGGTTTACGTTCATACTTATGAAGGGGACGATGATATGCCGGCACATTTAAAATCGACGGTAATTGGAGCTGAAATTACAATTCCGATAACTAACCATAGTTTTAATTTGGGAATTTGGCAAGGGATTTATTTTTGTGAATTTCGTAATTTTGGAGGTGCTCGTAAAATAGTTTTAACGGTTTATAGTTAATCGTATTTTTTCCAGAACAGAAAGGAATCCACCTTTTTTTACTTTGTAAAGCGTACGAAATTAATCATCTTTTAATATCCATTTTGAGAAAGATGAAATCCTTTGGAATAAAAAAACCGGAAGAATAATTTCAACCGGTTTCCCTAATTTATTGGTCACAATAATAGTTAAAACTATGCACTTTAGTGCATCTCGCTTTAGCTTCTAAAAACCTTATCTTTGAATTATGCCAAATTATCAAAGATCAAATGGTCATACAGTATCAAATTTGACAGCTCATATTGTATGGTCAACGAAATATCGTTATTCAGTTCTTCAAGGAGATATTCAAGTTAGGTGCCGAACAATTCTAATTCAGATTTGTGATGCTGAAGATGTAGTAATTTTGAAGGGTGTTGTATCCAAAGATCATGTTCATATGCATTTGAGCTATCGTCCATCACAATCGTTGAGTAATCTTGTTAAACGGTTAAAGGGTAGAAGTTCACGCAAACTTCAACAAGAGTTTCCTGAATTAGGAAAGAAATATTGGGGTCAACATTTTTGGGCAATAGGCTTTGGTTGTTGGAGTACAGGGAATATCACAGATGAGATGGTGAATGACTATTTGGAACATCATCGAAAACCAACAGACAAAGATGACTCAAATTTCATCATTGAATAACTTGAGACTTTCAGTCTGAGACAAAACTATGGCACTTTCAGTCCATAGTGGTTTATTT
>DAOVTY010000194.1 GCA_030632865.1 Bacteroidota bacterium | reverse complement strand
TTACCAGTTCTGAAACTCGATGATGGTTTTCCATACGGAGTTTCGTTATTTATAATTTCGGGATGTTGTAAAATATGAGGGTTTTCTAATCCGGTACCACCTATAATTGCTATTTTATTCATGCTTAATTTTGATTTACGAGACAATATGAATACTTAATCATTTGCCAATATATTTCTGTTAATTAGATATTTTTTTCTGGGAATAGCTCCAAAATACTTTTTTTATCAGCAGTACAAATACCGCGTTCTGTAATTAATCCGGCAACTAATCTTGCCGGAGTTACATCAAAGCCATAATTTGCTACTTTACTTTTTTCAGGGATTAACTTAACACTTACCATTTCAGATCCATTCCATCCTTCAATTTCCGAAACCTCTTTTGTATCTCGGGTTTCAATGGGAATCTCTTTTAATCCATTCTCAATTTCCCAATCTATCGTAGTTGAAGGCAAAGCCACATAAAAAGGAATATTGTTATCGTTTGCTGCCAAAGCCTTTAAATAAGTGCCTATTTTATTGGCAACATCTCCGGTAATTGTTGTTCGGTCGCTACCCACAATTACCAAATCAACTTTACCATGTTGCATTAAATGGCCGCCGGTATTATCTGCAATTACAGTGTGTGGCACTCCCTCCTCGCCCAACTCAAAAGCAGTTAAACGAGCACCTTGATTTCGTGGTCGGGTTTCGTCAACCCAAACATGCAAAGGAATACCTTTTTTGTGTGCTTTATAAATTGGAGCTGTGGCAGTTCCCCAGTCGATACACGCTAACCAGCCAGCATTGCAATGCGTTAAAATATTAACCGACTCCTTTTTCTGTTCATATATTTGTTCGATAATATTCAATCCAAACTCCCCTATTTTATTACCAAAATAGATCTCTTTTTCTTTCAAACCATAAGCTTTTTCAAGAGTCTTTTCAATCAAATCGGTATTCAACTTTTTATTCAATATAAAATCCAACATCTCATCAACAGCAAAAGCGAGATTAACCGCTGTTGGTCGAGATGATTTTAAATAGTCGGCCTTTTCTATAATGTACTTTTCAAAACCGTTTCCATCAAAATTCAAAAGTGCCAGATACATTCCGTAAGCCGCGGTAACTCCTATTAATGGTGCGCCCCTAACTACCATTTCTCTAATTGCAAAATAAGTGTCTTCAACTGTTATCAAATCAAATATCTCAAACTTAAAAGGCAATTTGCGCTGGTCGATTACTTGAATGACTGCTGAATTTCCATTTTTCACCCAAATAGTATGATACTGTTTTCCTTGAATTTTCACTTAAAATATTTTTATAATTATATTAGCTGCATAAAAATAGTAAAATGCAAACAGACCTCACTAATATAAAAAATATCATTTTCGATTTAGGAAATGTATTACTAAATCTTGATTTTAATGCATCGATAAATGCATTTCAAAAACTGGGATTAAAAAATAATTTAATAGACAAGCAGCTATCATATTCCAATCCGATTTTTTATAATTTGGAAATAGGAAAAATTACGCCCGAAGAGTTCAGAAACAGGGTGCGCAAAATTTTAAATAACACAAATTTTACCGATCAACAAATTGATACTGCATGGTGTGCAATGATTTTAGATATTCCTAAACATCGAGTAAAAAAGCTACAAAAACTGAATAAAAAATATAATATTTATCTTTTCAGCAATACAAATAAAATCCATATTAGCAGTTTACTAAAAGATTTTAAAGCTCAGCACGGAATTAACTTTACTACTCTTTTTACAGAAATTTATTACTCGCACGAAATTAATGATCGTAAACCCAATTTAAGTTCTTTCGAGAAAGTGATATTGCTTTCGGGAGTAAAACCTGAAGAATCTATTTTTATTGATGATTTGGAAGAGAATATTGCTGTTGCAAAACAAGCAGGACTAAAAACTTTTTGGTTGAAAAAAGGTATGGAAATGACAGATATTTTCTAGACTTCAAACTACGAATAAAAATCTGCCTCTATTTCAAAATAGTAATTCTCTTTAATCTAATATCTTCCACAGGACGCCACTGACGATTAGTTTCAACACTAACTATTTTATCAACCACTTCCATTCCAGAAATTACTTCGCCAAAAATTGTGTAAGTTCCATCTATGTGCGGAGATCCGCCAACAGTTTTATACGCCTGTCGTTGTACCGAACTAAATTTATAATCATTTTGTTCTTCCAATTCATCGAGCTCTTTATCGTAATATTTACGACCAGAAATAATATAAAACTGTGAGCCATCGGAACGCTGACGTTCGTTTTTTGTATCCGGTTTTCGCGGAGAACCAATCATTCCTCGTTTATGAAATAGCTTTGGAATAATGTGTGCAGGAATTGTATAACCCGGACCTTTCCATCCCACATTATCTCCTTTTTCGGCATAACGAGTGTCGGCAGCACCGCTCTGAATTCCAAAATCAGTAATTACCCGATGTATTAATAAACTATCGAAATAATGTTCTTTTGCCAATTTTATAAAATTATCGCGATATGCAGGAGTCTCATTAAAAAGCCTGATTGTAATATTACCTGCATCGGTTTCTAAAACCAAACCTTTAATTTTTTTATTTTCTGCAGATATTTTTTCATCTGAATTAGACCGAAGCGATTCTAAAGTTGCACCTATTTTATTTTGCTTTTTTAAAAGTGCAGAGATATATGTTGAAGGTATTGCAAAACTCTGCATTTCGTAATTTGCAATTGCAGAAAATGCAACTCCAATTGCTTTTTCGTTAGAGACAAAAATTGGCATTCCAAAAGTAGATTTCCTTACTCGGTTTGTAATGCGATACAGTTTAGTTCCTTTTACAGATGCTAAGTTTAAAACCTTTCCGGTAAAAAGTTGAATTGTTTTTTCGCTATTTGGCGAGATATACAACGATTTTGCAGAGTTGGGAGCAGTCCCCGAAAACAGCTCAATTGGTTTTCGTTTTACACCCTCTACTTGTAAAATTATCAAATCGTTTATTCTGTCGAATGCTACATAATTATTAGCTGTAAATTTTTTATCTGTATCAAATGGTGATACAAAAACTTTATTTGCCTTACTAATTAACGAGTATTTTGTAACTACTAAATTATTGGCAACAAAAAAGCCCTGCCCCGATTCTAATATACGATCTCCGTCGTACGAATCTATTTTTACTACCGAAGGCATAATATCAGCCCACTCAGCATTTTTATTTTGTGCTGTTATTTTGTGCTGTTCTGCTTTTTGAGTAGCCTCTTTTTTCTCCTTTGTTTTACACGAAAACAATACCAAAATCAACAATAATATTTGAAAACAGTTCTTCATTTTATAATAGAAACCGTAATTTTCACGTCGGTAAATGGGCGACTATTTTCATCAGTTTTTAAGGCAGCAATTTTATCAATCGCATCGAACCCCGAAATACATTCGCCAAAAATTGTGTATTTCCCATCTAAATCGGGATAACCACCAACTGTTGTATAAGCTTTACGTTGATCGTCCGAGAACTCAATTGTTCCTGGTTGAAGATTATATTCTGTCTCTATTTTATCTTTTACATCCTCGGCTAATTCACGAAACTCTATTACTTTTTTCTCCTCTTTCAATTTTTTTAATTCTGCTCGCACTGCCGGAGTCATAATTTTTTTAACCACTGCATTTTTAATAGGGCGATTAACAGCAATCTCCATTGTATCTAACTCGCCAGCCGAATGCACGCGACCTTTTACAATAAAAAACTGAGAAATATCAGACTGCTTAAACGGGTTAATTTCGTCGGGTTGACGAGGTGCACAAAGCGATCCCTTTTTATGAAAATAGTGCGAAAGTATTTCGTCGTCAACAGTTTTGTCGGGGTCGCCATAACCAATACGTTTCCCGGGTGGCGCATCTTTCGAGCTTTTTGAACCTCCCTGAATAAGAAAATCCTGAATTACCCGATAAAAAAGTGTACCGTCAAAATAGTCCTCTTTTACCAATTCTAGAAATGCATCGCGGTGTTTTGGAGTATCATCGTACAACCTGAATTTCATATCTCCAAAACGGGTAGAAACC
Organism: Bacteroidota bacterium; assembly: GCA_030632865.1. Lineage (GTDB taxonomy): Bacteria > Bacteroidota > Bacteroidia > Bacteroidales > Prolixibacteraceae > Draconibacterium. The sequence goes on along the minus strand of DAOVTY010000194.1, from coordinate 2,082 downwards.
TGGACTGTTTTTGACTGTGAAAATCCATTCAACGAAAAAATTAGAGTAATAAATAATATGATGAAATATCTATTCATAAATTATTTTACGATTTCAACTTGCATTTTTATATCCTTTATCGGTCGGTCTCGGTCGTCAGTTTCAACGGCAGCAATTTTATCTAAAACATCCAACCCTTCAACAACTTCGCCAAAAACTGTATAATCGCCGTCTAACGATGGATACCCCCCAATTGTTGTGTAAATTTTTCTTTGCTCTTCGGTAAAACTAAACTTCAAATCGGCTTCAAAAATACTATCTACTTTTTCTCGCAAAGCAACTACAAAAATATTAAATCCATCTTGATCATTATTTTCCCTAAATTTATTAATCTGGTTGGTAGCATCTTGGAACATCTCCTTTTGTAGGTCATTTTTAATCTTACTATTTTTCACGGTCTCCATAGAATCGAGTTTGCCGTTTGTAAGAATTTCTCCATGAATAATGTAATATTGCGAGGCACTCGATCTCTTTTCAGGGTTCGATGGACCACCTCTCCTGGCAGCTGCCAAAGCCCCTTTTTTATGATAATACTTGGCAACAAACTCTGCGGGAATAGTATAATCAAGAGCACCAGCACCTAAACGTGTTCCCGGCTCTGCATTCTTAGAATCCGGATCGCCACCCTGAACCATAAAATTATTAATTATTCTATGAAACAGTAAATCGTCATAAAAATTCTCATTTACCAATTTTATAAAATTCTGTTTGTGTTGTGGCGTCTCATCGTACAGTTTCACTTTAATTTCGCCAAACTCTGTTTGTATTGAAACCAAAGACTTATCGCCTTTCTTATTGCTACTATTACAAGAGATAGTTGTAACAAAAAGTACAATTAAAATAAATAATGCAATTCTATTCATTCTTTAAATTTTTAGTAATTTGAAAATCTTTGTTATGAAATTCGTGTAAAGATAAAAAGATGAATAAAATTTTGATCGCTCTATTAATATTAATCTCTATTTCTTGTCAGATTAAGAAAAAAAACACCAATTCTGCTCGTAATAATCAAAAGGATAGCATGTCTATAACAGTTTCTCCACAACAGTTTATTAAAACTCTTCCAGATAAATTGGCTGAAAATTCGGGCATTATTTATTACGACAATCTGTTTTGGACATTTAACGACAGTGGAGGCGAAAACAGTATTTACGCTTTTAATCTTAAAGGTGAAATTAAAAAAGAGATAGAAATTAAGGATGCTCAAAACAATGACTGGGAAGATATAGCACAAGACAAAAAGTACATTTATATAGGCGATTTTGGAAATAACCGAGGTACAAGAAAGAATCAAGCCATTTATAGAATTAAGAAAAAAGAGATTGGAAAAAGTTCTAAACAAAAAATTAAATCGAAAAAAATTAAATTTGATTTCGCTGATCAGACTGACTATAGTTTTAAAGGCAGAACTACACCTTTCGATTGCGAGGCACTTATTGAATTTAATGATGCACTATATATTTTCACAAAAGATTGGGCAAACCGCTACACTACAGTGTATCAAATTCCGAAAAAAAATGGCGAATATAAAATTAAGCCCATCGATAAATTTAATGTTACGGGGTTAATTACCGGTGCTGATGTTAGTCCAGACAAATCGAAATTAGCATTGGTTGGTTATAAAGATTATAAACCAATACTATGGATTTTCTCCAACTTTACAGCTGAAAACTTCTGGGGAAAGGAAAAAACTTATATGGAACTAGATTCAATTTTTGATGCGCAAACAGAAGGTGTTTGTTTTTTAGGAAACGACTCAATCCTTATTTCGTGCGAGAGTACATCAACATATTTGCCACAAGTTTTTTTAATAGATTTAAATGATTTAAAATAGCGTGAAAAACTTAGAAATAGATAGAAATATTAGGTTGGAAGCAGTAAAAATATGGATGGCAAAAGAGATTTTTGAAACTATTGAACGCGACAGAAAATATTTCCAACCATGACTCCCATTTGTTGAACTAACCACAAAACTTGCTGATACTGAAAACTTTATTCAAAGTATTTTAAATCAACCTCAAATCAAAAAAGACGAAATTTACT
>DAOVTY010000261.1 GCA_030632865.1 Bacteroidota bacterium | reverse complement strand
CCAATAGAGAATCGCGAATTTATGGCTGAAGGAATGAATGCCGAAATGAGCCAATTTAATGAATTGCAAGCCGACGAAGAGTTAACTGATCCTGGAAAAAAATCGGGCTTTATTTCAAATCAAATAATACAAGATTTATACAGGTTTTTTAAGGTGCATCCTCGAAAAAACGACTTTGAAGATATTTTTAGTTGGAATTTCGATTTTCATAATAAAATTACTTTGGGTGGCATTTTAAAAGAGGACGATAAAATATTACGAAATATTGCTGAGTACTATTTCTCGAAGAACTATTTTGATGAGGCAGCAGAGATATTTAACTATTTTCTTGGCATCGAAAAAGATGGTGAACTCTATCAGAAATTAGGATATTGTTACCAAAAATCGGGTGATTATGAAAAAGCTCTCGAAATATATAAAAAAGCAGAATTATATGGTTTGAATCAGCTGTGGAATTTCAAGAAAATTGCGCTTTGTTATCGTAATATAAGGCAGCCACAAAAAGCATTGGAGTATTATCTGGAGGCTGAAAAATTAGATGAAGCGAATTTAAATGTACAATTAAATATTGGTCATTGTTACTTAGAGTTGGAGCAATTTGAAGAGGCTCTAAAATGTTATTTTAAAGTAGAATATATTGCTCCTGGAAATAAAAAAGTGTGGCGGCCAATTGGATGGTGCTCATTTGTTACAGGCAAAAAAGTGCAGGCCGAAAAATATTTCCAAAAACTAGTAGAAGATGAACCAAATAAACACGATCTGATGAATATGGGACATGTTCAGTGGAGTTTGGGAAACCGGAAATATGCTCTTGATTATTACAAAAAATCAATTGCTCAAACCGATTTTACTCAGACTGAATTTTTCGAAGTTTTTGATGAGGATTTTTACCATGTTTTAAATCAGGGAGTTGAAAAAGAAGATGTGCCAATTATGCTCGATCAGTTAAGGTATTTTGTTGACGAAGAGTAGTTTTTATTCGATGCAAAATAGTAATTCTAAAAACTTTGTGCAAAATGTCAATCATTTGATTTTTTGCGATTTATTTTCGGTATTCATATATCCATGAAGAAAGAATATAATTTTATTTAATAGCTCCTATATATTATTTAAATTGTAAATTCATTTCCTAAAACTTTTTATTGAGTAGATACTTATATAAGGTAGAAACTAAATAAACATATTATGAAAATATTCTTACGAATACGGTTTTTGCTAATTCTTCTTCTTGCAAGTGTTTTATTTCAGAATTGTGCAACCATTTTAGGAGGTAAAAAAAATACTCTGGTATTTTCAGAAGAGAGTCTTCCGGCCGCTAAAGTATATATCGATGGTGAATTGATTGGCGATGCCCCGGGTAAAATTGTTTTGCCAAAAGGGAAAATTCAACATGGTAGTATTTTGGAAATTAAAGCTGATGGTTATGAAGATAAAGAATTCATGATTTTAAGAAAGCAGAGTGCGCCTTATACTGTGGCAGATTTACTTTTGGGGGGGATTCCATTGCTTGTGGATTATTCAACGGGGAATGTTTACAGACCAACTCCTCGGAAATTTGAGTATAAACTCGAAAAACAAAACTAATCTACAAGCTAATTATTATGAAAAGAATAACTTACACATTAACCATATTATTTCTGATAGCTACTTCTTATGCGCAGGAATTTTCAAGTTTTACTGCCGAAGATTTTGATAAAGATAAAAACTATGGTTTTTTGAATTATGTTCAAGTTTCTGGATACACAGGTAAGCATCTTGGTTCTCTAGAATCATTGGACGATATGTTTACTAATGGATTTTATGGTTTTGGAGCCCGATTTGGAACTCAATCTACAGGGCGAAAAGATTGGCAAAGGTTACACAATTATCCAAAATATGGACTGGGCGTATCTTTTTTTAGTTTGGGAGAAGCTGATGCAGATTCCTTAATTGGAGCTCCTACAGCACTTTATTTCTTTTATAGTGCTCCCATAGCACGTTTTGGAGGCTTTACTTTTAGTCCCGACTTAGAAGTTGGTCTTTCAACTGATTTTAATCCTTATGATGCTGAGACAAACAGCACTCAAAATTATATTGGAGCAACTACTAATCTGCACTTTAATCTAACTTTTGCTTTAAATTATCAGTTGTCCGACAGGTTTGATATTGGGGTTGGACTAGCTATGTTACATTTTAGTAATGGACGTACTTTTACGCCACAGAGGGGAGTTAATCTTGGAGGACTAAGTTTTAGTTCTTCTTATTATTTTAATCCGGTAAAGAATTATACAAAATTAGTCGATCCTGAATACCAACCTCCAATTCGACCTGAATTTATCGTAGCAGAAAAGTCTGCTTTTGAACCACATCACGAATTTCTGTTTTTCACATCAGTTGCAACTGTTCAGGCAGAGCCGGGTGAGTTTAAAGACGAATTTGGTGTAAAGGATACAACTGGTGCTGAAGGACCTAGATATTTTGCCAGTACAACATCTGTAGATTATGCTTACCAGTTTGCCCGTAAACTTAAAGTGCTTGTTGGATTTGATGCTTTTTATGATGGTTCTGCAGAATATTTATATAAAGATATACTACCTCAAAATACCACTTTTGCCGATAAATCATTTTATGGTGCTCATGTTGGGTTTCACTATTTAATAGAGCGGTTTGCATTTGTATTTAATTATGGCCGATATGTGTATAAACCATTTGAGAAGCGAGGAAATTGGTATATGCGTGTTGGTGGGAGAATGGGAATTACAGAAAGTATAGATGCACATATTGCACTAAAGACCCGCGATGGAGGAATTGCTGATTGGATAGAGTGGGGAGTTTCGTATAAAATAAAAGTGAAAAAGAAATAATTAGTAAATAGTTTATTGCTAAAAAAAAGGATTCCATTTCTGTAATATTGAAAATAGAGAGATGGAATCCTTTAAGTTTTGTCTATTCTGTCTTTTTTGCAATCCAATTTCGTGCATTTACAAAAGCCTGAATCCAGGGAGCAATCTCATCCATCTTCTTTTCGGTAGGATAATTTGCCCAATGCCAGGGTTTAAATGCCCGTTCTAAATGTGGCATCATTACTAAATGTCGACCATTATCTGAACAAAGCGAAGCCGCTGAATAATGCGAGCCATTAGGATTTGCAGGATACTCATCGTGACTATATTTCATCGGAATATTATACTGCTCTTCGTTAAACGGCAAGTAAAATTTACCTTCACCGTGAGCAACCCAAATTCCTAATTTCATCCCCTCCATATTTCCTAACATCACCGAACTATTTTCATGAATATCAACATTTAAAAATGCCGATTCGAATTTACCCGATTCGTTGTGCAGCATTTTTGGTTGAATACTGTGTTCAGGGCAAACCAATCTTAACTCGACCATAACTTGGCAGCCATTGCAAACTCCCAAACTTAAAGTGTCATCGCGACCATAAAAATTATCGAGAGCAACTTTTGCTTTTTCGTTGTATTTAAATGCGCCTGCCCAACCTTTTGCCGAACCAAGAACATCGGAATTCGAAAATCCACCAACAAATACAATCATGTTTATATCTTCCAGAGTTTCGCGCCCGGCAATTAAATCTGTCATGTGAACGTCTTTCACATCCATTCCCGCTAGGTACATTGCGTACGCCATTTCGCGGTCGCCGTTTACACCTTTTTCACGAATAATTGCAGCTTTAATTCCGGTTGGTTTTCTGCGGTTAATATCAATTCCATAATCTGCCGCTTTTCCAGTAAAATTTTTAAAGTTGTAATTAAGTTCGTGTTTTTTATAATTTTTAAAGCGTTGGAGTGCAAGCTCTTTTTTAGTTTGTTTTCTATCTAATAAATACGATGTTTTAAACCATAAATCGCGAAGTGTGTCAATATCGAAATCAACTTGAGTTTCGAAATTAGTAACTTTTAATTTTCTGTTAGTTACAGGAGAACCGATTGAAATAAATTCAACTCCATTTTCGTTTAATTGTTTTTTAACTTCATCAGAATTAGCACACTGAATAACAATTCCTGGGTTTTCGCTGAATAGAACTTTTGCCAAATCTGCTTCATCAATTCCCGAAAGGTCAACTTGCATTCCACCATTATTACTGCTGAAACACATTTCTAATAAAGTAGTAATAAGCCCACCAGACGAAATATCGTGCCCGGCCAAAATTAAATTCTGTTCAATTAATTTTTGAATAGTATTGAACGCAGTTATAAATTTTGCTGAACTTGTAACCGTTGGTGTAGTTTTTCCCAGTTTATTAATAGACTGT
>DAOVTY010000039.1 GCA_030632865.1 Bacteroidota bacterium | reverse complement strand
GTTTTGTGGCAAGAAACCGATAAACTTCTATAAAAAACTCGCGATCTTTTAAATGCCCAATTTCAATTCCATTATCTTTTAGTTTTTCAACAATCTCTTTAAAACCTTTTAATCCTGAATAGTAATTCTTATCAGTAAAAATTGCTTTGTCAGAATTAAAAAAGCCAGAATGTTGTGGATATGTGGAATGAAGCCTTTTTATAAGACCGGGAGGCAGCAAATTCTCAACCTCAATATTATTGATTGTTTCAGAACTAAAATTATACCTAACCATCATTTTATGAATATCAGAAAATTCCACATCTATTTTATTATCGTGTAATTTCATAAATATCGATTATTGTTATAAATACATTTTGTATTATTCACTTTAAATGAAATGAATTTGAATGAATTCCCATTTTCAGGCATTTCAACAAAACAAACGGAACAAACGGCTAAACCACTATTCACTGATGAAGTTTTCATTTAAAAAAGTTTAAGAATCCCAAATCAATTTTTAGGATTAATATAATTGCAGTTAAAAGCAATTAATTCAGAGAGAGCAAAAAGAACATAGGAAAACATAGAAGCTACGGGCGTAGCTAATGCGAGACTGTATCTTCGTCGAGACACTCGGGCATCCCGAGGTAAAAGAAAACCGGACATTGATACGATTGAATCATGAGGGAAAGTTAAATATTATTAATCAGATATTATTCAATTTAGGTTACTTTTTTAAAAATTTGAATAAAAAACTGCTCTCAAATATTCTGAGATTTATCTCTTTTGGGTTAATTTATTTATAAAAATAAAGTTGTAGAATGGGTCTCTATTTTCCTCTAAATGTATATCCTACTGAAATTGCGAGTACATTATTTTTCGCTAAAAAATCATAATCATCATTGGGGGCAATATTTGCTAGTCCTAAATTGTAAGACACACCTATCTCCACTGAGTTAACTTCTACTCCCACACCAAATACTAGCCCAAGATCCAATCTTTTTAAATCTTTATCCGACCCCCATTCAATATCCTCCTCAGCGGATTCATCTGTTGATTCGTATTTCGATTTACCACTTAATCCAAGATCTATGTACGGACCAAATAATCCAAAAGCATTTACTCCTCCAATGTTGTATAAAACTTTTGCCGTAAGCGGTATGTCTAAATATAAAATATTCACTTTATGATCTGATGAATATATATCGGCAGGATCAGTTTCATTGCTACTTGTTTTAAATCCTTTTGTTGAAATAAGGACTCCTGTTTCAAAAGAGAACATATCATCAATCGGAAATTCGGCTGTAACTCCTGCATGAAAACCAGGATTCATTTCAAACTCCTCACTATAAATTTCATCATCAATTTTGTAAACCATATTAGAAAGATTCAAGCCAGCTTTAACTCCAAATGTTTGAGCTAAACTTGCTGAAGTTGAAGATATTACAATTATAACAATTAAAAGCTTTAATACATTTTTCATACTATTTAATATCTAAAATACTGGTTACAGTATTGGTAATTAACTTCGTTATTTATCTCTTGCAAATAGGCAATTAAGGTTTCGGCAGCAGTTAATGGTTGAGCAATTCCATTATCAGGGAAAAAAATATTGTTAACTGCTGGAATGTAATCGTTTATTCCAACTTTTAAAATATAATCATCAGGGATTTTGCGGTCTTTAAGATCCTGAATCTCTATTTCGTCACCAACTTTTCTAATGTAGACACCGGAATAATAGAAGCCTGATTCAGACCCAATTAAAAACTGTTTGATCTCTGCAACCGTCATTTCGAATATAATTGTTCCATTATTAAATGGTGAGATTTCGAATATCTCGCGTTTAGTAATATTCCCTTGGTCGAGGCTGGTACGAATGCCTCCTGTATTTTGAAAAGAAACATCTACATTCATTTTTAATCTCATTGCATCGGTATAAAAACAACCCAATTGCTGGCGCGAATGATATTGATGCGAATAACCAATTACCTCATTTAATTCTGGCAGATTATTATATGTTTCTATTGAAGCTTTTAATTGATCGTCGTGATGCTGGTAATTGTCTAAATCTATTAGCTCGAAATTTACAGATTTAATAGATTTGTTATTAATGGATATTACAATTTTACCGAGATTGTGTAAATAACTTCCAGTCTGAAAAATTGGAATGTTGGAGATTGTTGTATCAATTATTGCATGCGAGTGTCCCCCAATTATCATATCAAAAAAATAATTTTGTTGGGCAAGCTGATAATCTCCTAGATTATCTTCAAAGCCATAAAACCCTAAATGAGAGAGAGCTATAAAAAGGTCTGCATCTTCAATATCTTTTGTGTTTATAAAACTTTTTACTATGTTTTGTGCCCTATAAAAAGTAAGATCTTTTATTTTACCTGGGTGCGACGATGGGATTATTTTATTGTTAGAACCGGCGGTCTCAACTAAACCCAAAAATGTGATTTTTAAATCGTCGATAGTAATTGTAGAATAAGCCGGAGGTTGTGGCAACCCACTGTTATTTACATCAACATTTGCACAAACCCATTGAAATTGCGATTGTTCAATTCTATCTTTTAGTATTTCAACTCCATAATCAAATTCATGGTTTCCAAGTACTGCAATGTCAAAACCAATTTGATTCATTATATCGATTATTGGGTAGCCTTTTTCTGAGTAATTATCGACTGCTGGATTACCAGAAAAGAGATCGCCACTACTTGCCACAATAACATTTGTGTTTTCTCGCTCAGCATCAATAATATGTTTTACTTTCGAAAAGTTCTCAATTTGTCCATGTACGTCGTTTACAAAAAATATAGTGAGATTTTTTGTAACATTATTTTCTGTTTTATCGGTTTTTGAACAACCAAAAATAAAGATAAACAATATGAAAATAATTGCATAAAATGTTTTCATAATACAAAGTTACAGCAATTTGAAAATTAACAGCGAATTTTAATAGATTGTTATTTTTTTAATGTTTACAAGTAACATTTTTTTGTATGAATTGTTGTTTTATAAGATGTTAATTTTGTGCTAAAATATTGGTTCAATTTTAATGTAACGGCACAGTTTTTCTGATTTGACTTCTTCTTTGTACCGAAAATCAAAAACACACATTATTAATTAATTTATTATTATGAGTTTAAAGAAACAAACATTAAAATCGAAGCCTGTTTGTAAAGTAACATTTCGATTTACAGAAGAGATAACAAAAGGTGCAGAAAAAGTAACTTTAGTAGGCGATTTTAATAATTGGAATGAAGATGCCAATGAAATGAAAAAACTTAAATCGGGTGATTTTACAACTTTGCTGGAACTTGAAAAAGGAAAGTCGTACCAATTTCGTTATTTAGTTAACGAAAAAGAGTGGTATAACGATTTAAAAGCAGATAGCTATATAATCAATAGTTTTGGTGCTGAGAATTGCATTGTTGAAGCAATTTAAGTTAATTCAAATTGGGTATTTATTGGGTTTAATTAAAGAGTAAAACCTATATAAATACCCAATTTATTTTTGTATGAAATTAGAATTAGTTTGGAAATTTATTTTTCATCTCTTCAGCTAATTCGTCTGCTTTATTTTTATACCCATTTTGATTATAAAAATTAAGCAAATTCGAATAATTAGATAAGTTAAGATTATCTTTTTCAATTGATATTTTCAAATATTTTTCAGCGTTTATTTTATCGTCAAAAAAATCGTAAAGCATAGCAACATTATAATCTATTCTGCTATTTGCTGGCGAAAAGCTGCTTGCTTTTATTAAGTACTCTAGCGATTCTTCATACTTTTTATTCTCCGATAAAATTAATCCGTAATTGTAAAGTACGAGACCATTTTCCGGATTAATTTTTACATATTCCTCAAGAACTTTTTCTGCTTTTAAAGGCTCGCCAATAGTACTATACAAATTTGCTAAATTCATTTCAACAATATGAAGTTCTTCGTCTTGCTCAATAGATTTCAAATAATACTCCTCTGCTTTTTTGTAATCTTTTTCGACAAAATAATGGTTAGCAAGATTAAATTTCCCTCCCGGAAAATCAGAATTATAAACCAATCCTTCGAACCTTTCAGCCAGCACTTCTCTATATGTTTTTTTGTATTTTTCCGGAATGAGATTCGGATCTAAAAAAGATAACATATTTACAACTTCAAGTCGTACAGCTTTTATTTCGTCGTAAAGTAGAGGCAACAATTTTGTCAAGTCATTTGCCGAGTTAATACTAAATTGTGTTAATGCCGCCAAACGAATCGACGGCTCTATATTTTGCAAAGCTTGATTAATCAGTACAGCATTTTCAGGGTTATTGCTTAAATAATTAAAAGCTGCACTTCTAATACTTATTGGATATAAATCGTTATCAATAATTTTTTTAAGTTGAACATCGGCACTGTCTTTCCCATTATTTGCATCGCTAAAAGCTTCGCCATATTGGTAAGGACGACTTACGCCGAACCATTTTTCGATATATGTTTGCGACCAATTATTAGTTTCGTTTTTGTGACACTGGTTACACGCATTTGGCGTACCGTTTTTTTCTGATAAATCGGGTCGAGGAATTCTAAAACTGTGGTCGCGCCGATAATCTACCCCCATATATTTTTGCCCGTGCATGTGGCAGTTAATACATTCTGTTCCTGTGCCAACTTCAAATAAAACTCCCGAATCGGAAATTACAGCTTCGCCATCTTCTCCAAAATCTTTATGAAATGTGTGCGTTTTTGTATCGTAATCTTCTGCTTTATGACACTGTAAACAAAGATCATTTCCATCTAAAATAAGTTTGCCAGAATGTACATTATGACAGTCGTTACATTGTATATCGTTCATAAACATCCTACTTTGCGTGAATGATGCATAAACATAATCCTCGTCTTGTATCTGACCATCGATGTGCCAGCTAGGTTCAACCGGCAAATTAGGGATTGTGTGATTATAAATGCTTTTAGTTTGATAATTAAAATCTGTTAATGCAACCCTGCGAGAGTGACAACGCACACAATTATCTACATATTGTCGGTTATCTATTCCGCTTGTTTTAACAGTTAAACCATAATTCTCAAAATCTTTACGCGCATATTCTGCAAGGTTTGCCCATTTCAAATGATCCGACGATGGACCATGACAAGCCTCGCAACTCACATCAATTTCAGACCATGTTGTATTATAAGTATCAGTGTTTGTATCGTACCCTTTTTGAAGATTTGTAGAGTGGCAATCGGCACACATCGAATTCCAGTTCTGTGCCTGATTTGTCCAGTGTAACCAGTTTGTGTGAGTAACTCCCATACCTGTATAAACAGAGTCTGCCATATAATACCAGTTCTCTTCTAATGTATTCCAAGTTAAAGCCAAGGTTTGTAAACGACCTCCCTCAAACTCAACTAAATACTGCTGCAAGGGAGTGTAACCAAAAACATACTTAACTTCATATTCTTTCATTTCACCATTTTCACCGTCAGTCAAAACATAAAATTTGTTGTCTCTTTTATAGCATTTATGAGTTAGATTATTGGTTGTTAGTGTTGCATTATTGAAATCGCCTAAAACTGATGAGTCATTTGCGTAATCCATTGCTAAATCATGATCGGAACCAGTCCAATCATCATATTCGGCCTGATGACATTCTATACAAGTTTCTTTACCAACAAATTCGTAGGTGGTTTCTGCATTTTTAGATTTGTCAGGGAAAATAATCTGGATTAAAATATATGCCGGTAGAAGTAGCAAAATCACAATTACAAGAGTGCTTTTTGCTATTTTATAATGCTTCTTATTCATAGCTTAAACATAAGTTAGTTGAGATTTTCTGAAACCTTTTCTTTTTATCGGATTACTCGTGTCAACTAAAACTTCTCCTTTTTCTATACTGATAGGAAAGATATCGAGTGCGCGAGTTGCCGGTGGAGATAAAACCTCTCCATGCTTATCGAAAGCTGATGCGTGGCATGGACAAAGAAACCCATCGTTGTTTGGTTGAACAATACATCCTAAATGTGTGCATTTTATCGAAATTGCCAACATTCCGCCATCTTCGAAAACCGATAAATAAAATTTACCCGAATTAAAAGGATACATTTTATTTTTCTCAAATCTAGCTGAATTTCCAGCTATAAACATCTCTGAGCCCAATTTATCTTTTGATTTATTTTTGAACACATCAAAAATTAAATAAGCTGCTTCTAAACTTACAATAGCAATAATTGCCTTTTTTATAAAACTTCGTCTGAAAATATTTTTACCCATATTAAAAAATTAAATGCATTCCTTCCCCTCTAAACCAAATCCCAATTAAACTCATTATAATATATGACGTAAAAATTATTGTAGTTACAGAAATTATCAATTCCAATTTATCTGCTTTTTTTGCCATTTTTAAATAAAGTAGAAAAGCAAATGACGGCACTAAAAACATAAATAACGGAATTATTCCGGTACTTATAAATAGCAACATATTTAATTGATTGAGATGCAACAAATACTCGAAAATAACAATTAATAAAATTGTTATAATTGATGAAAAAACTGTTGACAGTATTATAATACTTTTACCTTTTGCAGAGTACAGCCAAGTACCTACTTTATCTTTATCAATATTAATTTTAGGAATATAAATGAAAAAAATTGTTAATGCCAACGGAATTACAACAGTTGCAACAAATGGATGTAGGTGTATTAATAACTCTTGAATTCCCATAAAATACCAAGGTGCTTTACTTGGATTTGGGCTTATCAATGGGTTTGCCTTTTCTAACAATGGAGCATCGAAAAATAGTGCAAAAAGCACAATAAAAACTACTAAAGAAAGTGCAACAATTATCTCTTTCTGAATTAAAGCCGGATAAACATTAACCATTTCGTTTTCGTTGTTGTTGGCCACTGTTACACCTCTGGCTTTACGAACCATCCAAATATGTAGCATTGCAAAAATTACAAATAGTAACGGTAATAATGCTGTATGAAAAGTGTAAAAATTTAACAACGTATTTTCGTTAACTGTTTCGCCACCCCTTATCATATTTGCGAAAGAATCTCCAACAAAGGGTAAATACTCAACAATATTTGTCATTATAGTAACTGCCCAAAAAGACAATTGATCCCACGGTAAAAGGTATCCGGTAAAATTAAAAGCTAAAACAACTATAAAAAGAGCAAGTCCGTAATACCAATTTTTTCTTCGTTCGTAAAAAATAGATTGAGAATAGAATACCCGCAGTAAATGCAAAAAAGCCGCAACAACCATAAACATTGCGCTCCAATGATGAATATTACGAATAAGAGTTCCAAGAATACTTTGATTCTGAAATGATACTATCGAATCATAAGCACCCTCGGGAGTTGGCACATAAAAGAAACGCATAAGTATTCCGGTAACAGTTAAAATTACGAACAACAATGCATTAATACCACCAAGACCGAATGTTCTTGAGAATTTAACAGCTTGTTTATTTAGCATGTAAGGATGCAAATGCAACAGAAAATTTACAAAAATAGGATACTTGGTTTCGTTGTTTTTCATACGTACAAAATTATTTGCAAAAATCGAGACGCAAGATAAGAACTAAATAATCCTTCTGTTATTAAAAAATAACTTTCTACAAAAATTTTGTCTCTTTATAATTGGTTTAAATTAGAATAAGAATCAAGGCATAATTCAATCCTGCATTATTTCAGCCACTTTATAATTTGCTCGTTAACCAACTGATTTTGATGTTCGATTAAATATGTAAAATTACTTTCAGCACCTTTTTTAGTATAAACCTTTTGGGGAAATTTGAGATTGAATGACTTTTTATTCTCCATAACAAGTTCTCCGCCGGCTTCAAGCGGGTTAATAATTATCATTTCTCTTGGGCAGACTGCTGCCATTAAATCAGTAAGATCGTATTTCTCAATTGCTCCGGCAACTGTTGACATAATAAATGCAGGCGCATATTCTCGCGTTAAAGCAATATCTGCGAAACTTAAAAATGGTTTTACTAAGCATACTTTCTGAATTGCATTCTCGAAAACAGACGCATGTAATAATTCGCTCCCGATTGCTCCCACAGATATCGCCGAAATAGTTTCAACTTCATTTATTTCAGTTTTAATAAAATGTACAATTCTGATGATATCTTCAGCTCTCATTCCAACAATTGATTTATTTGTCAGAATTCCGGCAAACCATTGATTAAATGAAGTATTGTCGATGTATGCATCGCCTTTTAAATAGCCCGGACCCAAGCTTCCAATTCCCGGAACGTTGAAAAGCAAAACAGAAAAACCTTGTTTTACTATCGCCTCTACCAAGCTGTCGTTATTAGCAGCATGCTCCATCCCTTTTTCATCCAATAAAAGAACAACCTCATTTCTTTTGTTTTCAATAGAAGTAAATAATACCGCCGGAATCAAATAATCTCCGCTACCGGGAATTAGATATTTTTCTACAATATAGTTATCGTTTACAAATCGTCCTGAAAAAATAGCATCTCCGTAATTGCTTGGATATTCGAACCCTGATAATTGTTTAGCCGCACTTATAACGGTAGTTGCACGTTCGTTAAAATCTTTGCTCGATCTATCATTTTCTAATTTTGAAATTTGGGTTTCAACAACTTTTTTATTTAATGTGAAAAGTGTTTCTCCTTTTAATGATGTGGCGAGTTGCCCGGTTTTTGTTACCCACAATTGCTTTTCATCAAAAACTTCGACATCGATATCAGTGGCATCTCCCGGATTATCAAGATACTCTTGAAAAAAAGCATACATGGCCTCACGATTCTTTTTTGTAGATGCATGCTGATCATCATCTTCAACCATACTTATGTTCTCTTCGCTTCCTAATATGTTGTAAAATTCTTTAGCCTCCTTGTAGGTTTCTCGTGCTCCCTGAATACTAAAAAAATCACGGGTTGTAGTAACCATTAAAGTAGGTTTGGGTGCTCTCACTTCCAAAAGATCTGCATGGTCGATTCCTTCGCTAATCATATGAAACAGATTTTGCTCGGCATCTTGCGGTCCAATTGTTTTTAAAATATACTCCATACTAGTAATAAAACACTCGGGAGCCGATGCCAGAATTCTATCGTCTATTGCAGCAGTATAAGCTGTTTGTGTTCCTCCTCCCGATCTTCCCGTCATACCAATTCTCTGGGGATCTACCTCTTTTCGTGAAAGCAGATAATCGACACTTCTAATGCCATCCCAAACAAAATATTTTGTTGGAGAATAACCAGAAATATAACATTGCGCACCCGGGTAAGAATGTTCCTTGGTAGGGCCAAAACGCGACTTTCCCTCCTTTTCGTTATAATATTGCAACCTTTCTCCCTGTCCAATTGGATCGAACGTTAAAACAATAAATCCCTTTTTTACAAGATTAATTATAATATGTTG
Source organism: Bacteroidota bacterium (assembly GCA_030632865.1). Classification (GTDB taxonomy): domain Bacteria; phylum Bacteroidota; class Bacteroidia; order Bacteroidales; family Prolixibacteraceae; genus Draconibacterium. The sequence goes on along the minus strand of DAOVTY010000039.1, from coordinate 6,566 downwards.
ATAGGTTTCGCTTCGAAAACCATTTGCCGTATGTCCGCAAGCATAAATAACAGCAGGTGCTTTACCTTTTATGTCTTTGGGTAAAAAGAGTGCTGCTGTAACGTAGTATCCCGGCAAAGATTCGTAAATAACTTTTTCAACCCTATAATCCTCTTTTTCAATAACTCCGGTAATTTTTGAGTTCAACGGTGTTTTATCGGGTAAAGCACCCATAATATTCAATAACTTTTCTTTAACCTTTTTCTGTCGGTTTAAATAGTCGGTTTTTGTTTGGAGCTGAGAAATTAAATTCTTACGTTCATCAAGTTGTTTAAATGCAATAGAACAGGAAGTTTTATACAGAGAATTCTGGGCGTCGGAATAATATTTCCAGTAATCGAAAAGATTAACATCGTTCTGAGAATTAGAAGCGAATTGAAATATTAAAAGTAAAAACAGTGTATTTATTAAATAATTTTTCATCAGATTATTCTTTATGAATCTTTCAAAAATAAGGATAATTGTATTTAAAATGGTGTAAGTTTTATTTAATTATAGAGAATAATTTTTAAATTGAAAATTGTTTTGTGACAACTATTTTTTATCATTGGTATCTGGTTAAAATTATGGATTACTTCGCTTCGCTCGCAATGCCAATAGTTTGATTTGTTTTTTATAAAAAATTTAATTCTATTGACTAATATTATTGCTAGTAAAATAAACCTCTATATTTTCGGGCAATTATATGGAGTTAAATTATTTCGTTATTTTAGAATATTTTTTTATCTGAATATGAATAAGTTTTTATTACGATTTGTTATTATTTCACTTATTGGGTTGGCTTTTATTTTAAGGTCAACCGAGCTGTTTTCTCAAGAACGGGATACCACAAAAGCATTAATCTCAACCATTGGGTCGGGAGGTGAGTTTGAGTTAGACACAATTGTTGAGCATGAAGTGAGTCCTTTAGATATTTCGAAAGACAGGGGATTATACATTAAAGCAACCGATGGTAAAATGCAGTTACGTATTTTAGGTTCAGTTCGGTTTTCTGCACTTTACGACATGGTTGAAATGCCAGTTAAAAATACATTTAACACTTATTATGTACCTACGGGCCACGATAATATAAAAATTCCTAATTATTATAATAGCTTAAATCAATCAAGGTTAGGTTTTGAAATTACTCGAAAATTAGAAAACACAAATGTTTTTATACGTTTGGAAACTGATTTTAACGGACCAGAAGGTCAGTATCGAATTAGACATGCTTATGGGCAAATCGATAATTTTTTAGTAGGACAAACTTGGTCTCTTTTCAGTAATGTATCTTCTATGCCACCCACAGTAGATGGGAATGGTCCCACAGGCAGTGTAACTTTAAGAACTCCACAAATAAGGTATCGTGGAAAAGGATTTAAGGGAATTGACTGGAGTGTTGCTCTTGAATATTCTCAGCCAGATTTAAATCCGCAAGAATCAGACTCACTTAACTTAACCACAGTTCAGATGATTCCAGACTTTACAGCAAGAATCCAAAGAAAAGGTTTTCTGGGAGATGTACAACTCTCGTTAATCGCCACAACTGTAACTACAAAAGATATTCACAGTAAAATATCAAATTCCTTTGGGATGGGCACGTCACTATCCGGGACTATAGATCTCAAAAAGAAACATAAAATTTTGTATCAGCTAACCGCTGGACGGTCAATTTCTCACTTCATAACAACTTTTAATGGAACCGGTCAGGATGCTGCTTTCAACCCGGAAACTAATAAGTTTGAAAGCCTCTCTGTTTACAGTGGTTTTGTATCTTATGGTTTTGATTTGAAAGAAGAAGTCACGACTAATTTCTCAATCGGTTCAGCAAATCAGATTAATAAAAGTTTTCAACCCAATAGTGCTTTTAAAAATAGTTTTAGTTTTTCGGTTGATACTTTTTGGAAAATTATAGAAGGTGCGCGCATAGGACTCGAATATGTTTACGGGCAGCGCTGGGATAAAGATGGTACTAACGGAGAGGCAAGTCGCATTTGGGCACTGTTTTATTATGACTTTTAAGAATACCAAATTTTCAAACCCGTCATTTTGTTAATTTCAATAAATAAAAATAATCAATGAGAACACTTTCGCAACTCGTTCCACAACCCCTATTTAACTATTTCGAAGATATTTGCCAAGTACCCCGACCTTCAAAAAAAGAGGAGAAAATAAAGCAATTTCTGCTCGATTTTGCTGCCAACAATAATCTGGAAGCAAAAACCGACGAAATTGGAAATGTGCTAATATTAAAGCCTGCTACTACAGGTATGGAAAATGCACCAATCGTTATTTTGCAAACTCACATGGATATGGTTTGCGAAAAAAACTCCAATAAAACTTTCGATTTCGATAATGATGCAATTGAAACCCAAGTTGTAGATGGTTGGGTAAAAGCTAACGGAACTACTTTAGGGGCAGATTGTGGAATTGGAATTGCAGCTCAAATGGCAGTTTTAACTTCAACAGAAATAAAACACGGAGCCATTGAATGTTTAATTACGGTAGATGAGGAGACTGGATTAACCGGTGCATTTGAATTAAAGAAGGGGTTTTTAACAGGCTCAGTTCTGCTAAATTTGGACTCGGAAGACGAGGGCGAAATTTTTATTGGCTGCGCCGGAGGTGTCGATACGATTGCCACTTTCTCGTATAACAAGGAGAAGATTCCTGCCGATTCTATAGCATTAAAACTTTCGGTGGCTGGTTTATTGGGTGGTCATTCTGGCGACGATATTAATAAGAATAGAGGTAATGCAAATAAAATATTAAACCGTTTTTTGTGGAAAGTTTCAAAAAAACAGGATATTAGAATTGCTGATTTTAATGGTGGAAACTTACGAAATGCAATTGCCCGTGAAGCTTTTGCAATTATTGTAATTCCTGAAAATGAGAAAAATATTCTTATAGCCGAATTCGAAAAATTCTCAGCACAAGTTAAGTTTGAGTTTGAAAGATCGGAACCCGCATTAAAATTAACTATAGAGAATATAAATAATCCTGAATTTGTAATTGATATTGAAACTCAAATTAAATTACTAAAAGCTGTTTATGCTTGTCCACATGGTGTTTTAGAAATGAGTACAAGAATGGAAGGAATGGTTGAAACTTCAACAAATTTAGCTTCCATAAAATTTATTGAAAGCAATAAAATAATGGTTACAACCAGCCAACGCAGCGAAATAGAAAGCCGAAAATATTATGCTTCTGAAATGGTAGAATCAGTATTCGAATTGGCAAATGCAAAAGTTATTCACTCCGATGGATATCCAGGGTGGGCTCCAAATCCAGACTCTGAAATATTAAAAGTTACAGTTAATTCATATAAAAAACTGTTTGGGATTGTGCCAATTGTACGTTCTATTCATGCCGGATTGGAGTGTGGCTTATTTCTCGAAAAATACCCAGAATTAGATATGGTTTCTTTTGGTCCTACTATTCGTGGTGCGCACTCGCCCGACGAAAGATTAAACATAGATGCAACCGATAAATTCTGGAAACATTTAATTGATGTTCTGGAGAATATTAAATAACAAAACAGCTTAAAATCAATCAGCAATTATTTTGAATTATAGATTATACAATCGATCATTTTTTGCAATGTATCTTGATTATTGAATATGATTTTAATCTGATTTTGAAATTACAAAAAAGATCTTCGAAATTAGTTGCACATTCATTAATAAATAATTTTTCAGTCAACATTGTGAAGTTTCTCGTACTGGTAATAAAACAATAAATTTAAGCACAATTACAACGCTAAATATCAACTATTTTGCACTTCCCAAATTTTAATAAAACGAACTGAATTATATCGTACAGTTTTGATTTCTGTATAAATCTGCCTAACTTATTAAAATGTTTTAACTAAAAAATAAGAATTCTTATCAAAAAAATTATTCTTGAACTGTTCCTAAACAACCGACTATGAAAAATTCTTTTTACCTGGGACTTGATATCGGTTCTATCTCGATTAACACAGTTTTATTAGATAACAAAAAAAATATTGTTGAGAACCGATACGATTACTGCCATGGAAAACCATTTCATCTTTTAAAAGATATACTCGTTGATATATTTGATAAAAATCCTGCAACTTCAATAAAAAAAATAGCTTTAACTGGAACAGGTGGGAAACTCGCAATGGATTTAATAGGTGGGTACTTTGTAAATGAGATTATTGCACAGTCTGCTTCGGTGGCCAATTTATACCCAAATGTTAAGACAGTTATCGAGATGGGAGGAGAAGATTCGAAATTGATTTTTATGCAGAGAGATGACAACAGCAAAGTAAGTATTTTGTCAGACTTTACATTGAATAATTTGTGTGCAGCCGGTACTGGATCCTTTCTTGATCAGCAAGCTAAACGAATTGGAATATCTATTGAAAAGGAATTTGGTGAATTGGCTTTAAAATCAGAAAATCCTCCTCGTATTGCAGGAAGATGCAGTGTTTTTGCCAAATCTGACATGATACATCTCCAACAAATTGCTACTCCGGTTTATGATATTGTTGCAGGGTTATGTTTTGCTGTTGCCAGAAATTTCATAAGTAGTCTGGGTAAAGGTAAACAACTTGAGTTTCCTATATTATTTCAGGGAGGTGTTGCTGCCAATGCCGGTGTTGAAAGAGCATTTAGGGAGTTACTCAAAGCTAGAGAAGAAGATTTTATTATACCTGAACATCATGCATCTATGGGAGCCATTGGCGCCCTCTACCATTTAATAGATAACAAGAATATCGAATATGAGCCATATATAGGCATTGAAAAACTTAATGATTATTTATCTGGAGATCATGCCAAAGGGAAATGGCAGGAAGCATTGATTGAATCTGCTGCGAAATATGAAAAAAAAGTAACTCCTATTCCTGATAATGTTGATAAACTAGATGTATATCTTGGCCTTGATATAGGTTCTTTAAGTACCAATGTTGTTTTAATTGATAAGGATAACAATGTAATTGCCCGAAGATATTTGCCAACTGCCAGTAAGCCTTTAGAAGCTATTCGTAGAGGTATGTCAGAAATATTTGATGAAGTGGGTAATAAAGTACGAGTGAAAGCAGCCGGAACCACCGGATCTGGACGATACCTGACAGGTGATTTTATTGGTGCTGATGTAATCAAAAATGAGATTACAGCTCAGGCAACTGCAGCAATTGCTTATGATTCAAAGGTAGATACCATCTTTGAAATTGGCGGGCAGGATTCAAAATATATTAGTATTAACAAAGGTGTTGTTGTTGATTTTGAGATGAATAAAGTTTGTGCTGCAGGAACAGGATCATTTTTGGAAGAGCAGGCAGAAAAGTTGGATATTAATATTATAGAAGAGTTTGGTAAACTTGCAATGGACGCTAAAAAACCGGCAAAATTGGGTAATCGCTGTACTGTTTTCATGGAATCCGATCTGAATTCGCTACAACAAAAAGGAGTAAAAAAAAATAATCTCGTTGGAGGTCTGGCTTATTCAATTGTACAGAATTATATTGAAAAAGTAGTACGAAAGAAGAGAATTGGAGACCATATATTTTTCCAGGGAGGGGTTACAAATAATAAAGCAGTGGTTGCTGCCTTTGAAAAAGTAACAGGTAAAAAAATAATTATTCCTCCTCATTTTGATGTTACGGGAGCTATAGGCGTTGCTATTCTGGCTAGAGACTCAATGAATAAAGGTCAGGAAACAAAATTTAAAGGTTTTGATATCAGTAATATTCCATACACAGTAGATAAGTTTACCTGCAAGGCTTGCTCAAATCATTGCGAGATAAGGCGTGTACGAATTAAAGGCGAAACGAAACCGCTCTATTATGGAGGCAGATGCGATAAATGGGAAATTGAAGATAGAAAAAGGAAAGGTATAGGTATTCCTAATTTATTCGAAGAAAGACTGGGTTTTCTGCTATATGGATTTAAAGAAACTGCTAAAGATGACAGAATTACTATTGGTATTCCAAGGGCACTTATGTTATATTATCAGCAGTTTCCGTTTTGGAGAACATTTTTCGAGGAGTTGGGATTCCGTGTAGTTCTATCATCAAAATCTGATAGTCAATTAATCAGGAAATCTTTAGAGATGATTGTTGCTGAAACATGTTATCCAGTGGAATTAATGCATGGCCATATTTTAGATCTGTTAGAAAAGAATGTTGACCACGTATTTGCACCCTTTATAATAAACGTAAAAGCGGAGAAAGACAATCCTACAAATAACTATAATTGTCCTTGGATTCAGACTTCCCCTTTTATGGTTAAAGCTGCTTTGGGTGATGAGAAACATATGGAAAAATTACTTGTGCCAACCTTAAATTTCAGATATTTTGGAAGAGTGTTAAATAAAGAATTGTCAGATTATATGTTTGGAAAGTTTGGTATTTCCAAGAAAAAAGTTGTTACCGCAATTTTAAAAGCAGACATCGCTCAAACTGCTTTTGAAGATAAAGTTGATTTACGTGGGCAAGAAGTTATGAACGGTCTTTCTGAAGAAACCGAAGCTCTTGTTATTATTGGCAGACCCTATAATACAGGTGATCCGGCATTGAATCT
>DAOVTY010000234.1 GCA_030632865.1 Bacteroidota bacterium | reverse complement strand
TATCCACTCATCGGTTGTGTCAATCATCGTACTTAACTCGTCGTTTGTTAAACGATATTCGGGTAAGTATGCTCCAACTCCTGTTATTGCTGACCTTATTTTATCCATCTCTCTATGCTTTTAAATAAAAAATTTGTTGTAGTTGCAAAATAAAACTTAATGCGAATATATAACGAAAATGGGGATCTGCAATGTTTCTAATGTAAGCTTAAAAAAATCGTAATCATCTTTAGAACAATTATTTGCAGCGTTCGAATAATCAAATAGCAATATTATTGCTGATATATTCAAACGAAAAAAAAGGATACTATTTGTTTAATATTTTTAAACAAATGCTACCCTTAGTTTTAAATTTTCAGAAAAAAACTAGGTTAACAAACCGTGCTAAACTGCAATGTCTTTTTCAATAACTTGCTTGCCTCTGTAATATCCACATTCCGGACAAACGGTATGGTATTTTACAGTAGTTCCACAATTAGAACAAGTTGCAAGAGTTGGAAGAGTTGCTTTGTAATGTGTACGCCTTTTGTCTCTTCTCGATTTTGATATTTTATGCTTTGGATGTGCCATAATATATGTATTTAATTATTATTTAAGTTTTTAAGTGCATCCCAACGCGGGTCGGTTATTGTTTCCTCCTCGTTGCTATTGGTATGCATATAATTTTTAAGTTTTTTAAGCATCTCTTTGTTGCAATTTCTTTTCCCGTCTTTATTTTTTTGGTGAACGTGCCGCAAAGGAATACTCAACATTGTGTATTCGTAAATTATTTGAGCCAGACTTATGTGGTGTTCTTGAGGTGGAATCCAAATTACGTTTTCTCCCTCCTCGTACTCTTTTTCGCCAAACTTTACAAAAAATTCGGTTTTCTGCTTTACCTTCTGTTTGAAATTGTCTAAACATCGGTCGCAGGTAAGTTCGAGCCACCCTTTTATTTTTAGGTGAATTTTTAAAAAGACGCTACGTTTTTCAAGTGTAGCTATAATTGTTATATCACCAACATTTACCAGACTCTCTTCAAAATGCTCAAAGAACTTATTATCAGCCTCAAATTTAAAATCATGCAGACCTTCTTCAAGACCTTTAAACTCAATGTTATATTTCGAATTCCAACTCACTATTTAAAAAAGAGATGCAAAAGTATAAATTTTTTATTAACACTCGAAAAATAGGATAATTTATTTAGGAAATGATTTGAAATGAACGTATTATTTGACATTCCCAAAAATTAACAACCTAAATCCACTTAATATACTTAAAATCCTGACGATGAGCCAGATTCTTATTCTTAGCAAATAACCTAAAACTGTAATTGAATGCCCCCGGGCTATTCGGATTAATTTTGTTTGAATAACAACAAATTGAGCCATCGCAATTGTCAGGATGAAATTCAGTAATACTTGAAATGCTTGTTGGTTTATCTGTTCCGTTTTCGGTTAAAATTAATTCAACTCCAATCTCTTCGCACGAAAGTCCTTTTAAATCAATAGTTACGCGAACCGGATATTCTTGTCCCATTACCATTTTATTAGTTATTCCATCAAGAATTTCAATGTTTTTAACTTCGATACTGTTCCAAATAGAGCTCACTTTATATTTCCACTCTGCTAACTCTTTGGCTAATTTAAAATCGTCGTTAATTATTTTGGTTGATCTTTCAAACTGTGGGTTATAATATCTATCCTGATAATCTTTTATCATTCTTCCGGTAGTAAAATGAGGGGCTACTTCGGCAAAAGTATTTTTAATAAAACCAACCCATTTTTCAGGAATATTATTTTCGTTACGATTATAGAAAGCTTCAACTATTTCATCCTCGATAATATTATATATTGTCTCAGCATCTAGTTCATCCTGATATTCTTGCACATCGTAAGTACGTTCGGCCGGTAAACCCCAACCTGCATCTTTTTTGTAACCTTCAACCCACCATCCGTCTAAAACCGAGAAATGGAGTGTTCCATTCATCACACCTTTTTCGCCACTTGTACCCGATGCTTCCAAAGGGCGTGTTGGTGTATTTAACCAAACATCAACACCCTGAAGTAGCATTTTTGCAAGGTTTATATCGTAATTCTGAACAAACAAAATTTTGCCTCTAAACTCGGGACGTTTCGAAATTTCAACAATATATTTTATTAAATCCTGACCTGCTTTATCAGCGGGGTGAGCTTTTCCTGCAAAAATAAATTGCACCGGACGTTTTGGATTATTTACAATTTTTGCCAATCTATCCAGATCTCTGAATAACAGAGTTGCACGTTTGTAAGTAGCAAATCGTCGGGCAAACCCAATTGTTAAAGCATTTGGATCTAATTTACCCATTATCTCCGAAATTAGAGTTGGGTTTTCGTGACGTTTAATCCAGTTATCAGAAAAACGTTGCTTAATATAATTAACTAATTTAAGACGAAGTTTTTTACGAAGCTCCCAAATTTCTTCATCGGGTACATTGTAAATATTTTTCCACGCTTCAAAATCCAACTGTGTTGCCGGAAAATTTTCACCAAAATATTTTTTATGAATTTCTTTCCATTCTTGAGCTGTCCAAGTGGGGTAGTGAACTCCATTAGTAACGTAACCAATTTCAATTTCATCTTCTAAAAAACCAGGATATAAATCTTTTAATACACCTTTACTTACATCGCCGTGCAACATACTAACTCCGTTAATACCTTGCGATAAGTTGCTGGCAAGATAACTCATATTAAAATGATCTTCGTTTTTATTAGCTTTCCCTAATCTATCAAACTCTTTCCATTTCAATCCCATTTTTGCTGGGAAGAAATTCATATAGTGTCTAAAAATATCGTTGTGAAAAGAGTCGTGACCAGCAGGAACCGGAGTGTGAGTTGTAAATACAGTTGATGCACTTACAACCTCTTTAGCTTCGGCAAAATTTAGGTTTTGTTTATCAACTAAACCTGCAATTCTTTCTATTCCAATAAATGCTGCATGACCTTCGTTGCAATGATAAATATCTGATTGGTAACCCAGTTTTTCCAGAGCTTTAATTCCTCCAAGTCCGAGAAGCATCTCTTGTTTCAATCTGTTTTCGTTGTCGCCACCATATAAATGGTGCGTTACAAATCTATCTTGTTCTTCATTTTCAACACAGTCAGCATCGAGTAAATATAGTTTTACATGGCCAACGTTAACTTGCCAAACTCTTGCCAATACTTTTCTTCCAGGATAATCTACTTCTACTTCAATCCAGTTTCCATCTTTGTCGAGTGCTGGCTGAACAGGAATTTTTGAGAAATGTTGTGCATCGTAATGTGCAATTTGGTCGCCGTGTAAATTAATATTTTGTTTAAAATATCCGTACCGATAAAGTAATCCAACTGCAACTAAATTCACTTTAGAGTCGCTGGCTTCTTTCAAATAGTCGCCGGCTAAAATTCCCAAACCACCCGAGAATATTTTTAGGCTGTCGTGCAAACCATATTCCATACTAAAATATGCAATCTCGGGTCCTCCTAAATTATTTCTCTCTTCGATGTACGTATTTAGAAGATGGTTTACGTGATTCATTTTAGAGATAAAATGCTCGTCGTTTACAAGTTCGTTAAATCGTTTGTAACTAACTTCCTCCAAAAGGAGAACTGGATTGTGTTCACATTCATCCCAAATTTCAGCATCAATATATTCGAATAATTCTCTTGCTTCATTATTCCAAACCCACCAAAGGTTTTTGGATAAAACTCGTAATGGATTTAAACTTTCTGGAAGATTTGATTCTACAATTATTTTTTTCCAAACTGCATCTTCTACAACTGCAGGTTTTATATATTTTGTTTTTTCTGATTTCATTTTATATCCTTGTCTTTAACTCTTTTAAAAAAGAGGTGCAAAAGTACATTTTATACCCAGAAATAGGTTGTATCGGTAAACGATTTATTATTGAAGTAACAATAGAAATAAAATTGGCTTTTTATGTAAAAAATCAGTCAATTTTTTTGTCACCTTTTTGTAATTTAGCGATCTTCGCTTTTAATATTTTTATTTTTTCTTTGTTTTTGTTAATGGTCTTACGAAGTTTAGCAATTTCGCCTTTCTCCTCATTTTCAGGAGTTAATGAGTCTAGTCTGATTTTAAAATCACTTAATACATTCATATAATTAATAAAAGCTTCGTATGGCGAATCGAATGGATTGAAAGAGCTGTGTACTTCTCCATCAGAAAAAGTTTTGGTTGACATGTAATAAAAATGGTCGCTAACTTGTAAGTAATTCCAATCTTTTATTAAGGCTGAATCGCTGCATTCACTCATTTTTTGTTTAAGTGAGTACAATTTGTCAAAAGCTTCTTTTTGCATTTTATTACCAAGCCATGCAGTTAAATCGCGCTCTTCGTCGGCCCACGAAATAGGATGCGGAACACTAACAACCGAAATGGGTTGCAACAGTTCTACTACTTCTGTAGGAGTCGAGAATTTTAGATTACGGTTTTTGATAATTGCCTCTGGAAATGTTTTTAAAAAATCGAAAATGCCACTCTCTTTTGGTTGTCTCTCTCCAAACGATTCGTAACTTAAAAACAGGTTTACAACCTCTTCGTTGGGTTCCATGTTTTCGAGCCAGCCAATAAATTTTTCCGTTGTTAACGGAAAATCAGTCCAGTTTGTATTTGAAAATCGGAATGAAATATCATCACTTAATTTAAAATTTCGCATTAAAGTCTTTAGCTTCGGATTTAATGCATTAACGTATAAAAAGTTTGGACTTTTCCAGCCAAGCACATGTTTTGCTCCCTCGGTAAGCATGGCGCTGTAACCCATTTTTGCAATTTGGTCGCCAATTTCGTCCGAGTAAATCATTTCGGTATTTCTGAAAACTCGTGGTTTTTGCCCAAAAAGCTCAATAATTTTCTGTTCGTGCAACTTCACTTGTTCCTCAAAAATATCTTTGTCTTTTAACGATGCCAGCGAGTGAGAATAAGTTTCTGCCAAAAATTCGACACAACCTGTTTTTGCTAATTTCTGAAATGATTTTATTACTTCTGGCGAGTACAAAGCAAATTGTTCGAGTGCAATACCGGTTA
>DAOVTY010000118.1 GCA_030632865.1 Bacteroidota bacterium | reverse complement strand
AACGTCCCTTGGTAACATAACAAATCTCGATGCCTTCGTTGTAATGCAGTCGCAATGGCTTTTGCCTGATATCCTTATACTCTTCAAAACCAAAATCATTAATAAAACCAAAATCATTTAACAAATCCGATTCGGATGCATCGGCATCAATATTTGAATAAAAAAAGTGCATTTTTTATAATATCTTTCAGTGCAAAGTAATAGTATTTTTTTATTTTATAAAAAGTTTTCTTTGTTAGTAACAAAATTAAACTATGCAAGAACTAACCATTGAACTGAATAAATATAAATCCATTTTTCAAAATGAATTGCAAAATAATATTTTGACATTCTGGATGAAATATGGAGTTGAAAAGAATAATCATGGCTTCTATGGTGCGGTTGACATTAAAGGAAACCCTATTTTGGGAGCAGCAAAAACATCTGTTTTAAACGCCCGTATTTTGTGGACATTTGCCGAAGCTTCCAAAAATTTCAACAATAATACTTATGCTGAAGTTGCCGACAAAGCTTTTAAAGTACTTACCAACGATTTTGCGGATAAAAAACATGGTGGTTATTATATGAGTATCGATGCAGAAAATCAACCACTTGATACCATAAAACATACTTATGCACAAGCATTTGTTTTGTATGCATTAAGCAAATATTATGAACTACGCCCTACTCCACAACTCCTTCATAAATTAAAAGAGTATTTCAATTTTCTGGAAGAAAAAACAAAAGACACTGAATTTCCGGGATATATTGAAGCGTTCTCCCGCAAATGGCAACCACTGTCGGAAAACCGGATGGCAGACAATAATGAGCCGCGCTCAATGAATACACATTTGCACATTCTGGAAGCATACGCAGCCTTTTATAAAGTTTCTAAAAACGTGTTTGCGGGGAAACGTTTAAAAGAATTACTGAATATTTTTATTGATAAAATAATTCGTCAATCCGGACATTTGGGGATTTTTTACGACAAATATTTCAATGAAACCGAATCATCTAAAGCCATTTGTTCATTTGGTCACGACATTGAAGCATCGTGGTTGCTTTGGGAAGCAGCCGAAATCTTAGATGATAAAGAGATTATAAGTAAAATGAACCCACTTTCTATAAAAATGCTTGATGCAGTTGACCGTGTTGGGGTTGATAAAGATGGTGGTCTGTTTTTAGAATCAACACGTTTTGGCAGCCACGTGCGCACTAACAAACATTGGTGGCCGCAAGCCGAAACACTAATTAGTTTTATGAACGGATTTGAATTAACTTCCGATGCAAAGTATTGGAATAAATTAAAACTCACTTGGAATTTTATCAACAGCAACTTAATCGACCATAAAAATGGTGAGTGGTTCACCAAAGTAAATCGTTTGGGAGTGCCGTATTTAGTTGAACCAAAAGACGACCCTTCGCCATATTATCGTAACGACTGGAAAATTGACCCTTGGAAAGCACCTTATCACAACGGGCGCGCTATGATGGAACTTATATCGAGAATTGAGAAAATGATGCTTTAATTACAATAAAAACAGTTATGAAACTAAAAATTTCCATACTTTCTCTGACACTATTTCTAGGATTGTTTCAATTAGAAGCACAAATAAATTCGCAAAAAGCACTACTTGATTTGGCAGAAAAATCAAAAAACTGGTTCGAGGGATTTAACAAAAATATTGGAGAAAATGAATTCTCGTACCATAGTTTTCGGAACGATGTATCTGAATCGCTGATTACACGTTGTAATAATGGTAAAATGGTTATTGAATGGGAGACTGTTCAAATTCCAGAAAACTGGAATAAAAGCGAAGCAGGATTTTTATGGATTGCAGCCCTCGACCTAACCCCACAAAAATTTGTTTTTGATGTTTATATTAATGACAAAAAACGCTTTGAAATTACCTCATCAACAAAAAAGAACTGGGAGCTAAAAACCGATGATGACGGCAAACTTTCGTATGTAACCCTTGAAACAAATGAGAGTGGAGATGACCACGGATACATGTCGTTGGTAGCACCAAAAAGCTGGCTGCAAAACGGAGAAAAGCAAACAATAAAAATCACCGGTAGAGCAAACGGAGAGAACACCTGGATAATTGTTTATCAGGCAAACGATGCCCTTTCATATTTGCAGAAATCGATAGAACACGATGTTTGGATGGAATTTATTTTTGAAGAACACGACAATAAACTGCGAGGAACAATTAAAGCACCCATCCAATTATCAGGCAAAAAACTAATCTATTCAACAAAAAATAAAACTGAAACAGTTAAACTTTCTGAAAACGGCAAATTTGCAACTGGGGAAATTACTCTCCCACTTTCAGCCAATAAAAAGAGGTTTACTTTGAACGACCCAAAAGGCGAAGTTTTTGTTGTAAACTTGCTGGGTGAAGAGTTCAATTCTACCCGACTTTTATCGAAAGCCGTTTTGCTAAATAAATGTACAATTGTTGACAATAAAACTATTTTAACAGCACAACGAAACTATAAACCTAAAACAGTTAGCAGCCTCCTAAAACTCTCAGAATCAATTTTGGGAAAAGGAAGAATTTTTCTTATGAACTCAAGTCATCAGGATATTGCATGGATGGATTCGCCCGAAAAGTGTGTGATTGAAAGAGATACAATGTTATTGTCGCCACTATTAAAATTAGCACAAAAAGACAAAAAATATCGTTTTGATGTAGAAGATGCTTTGATGATAAAAGAATTTATCGAGCGCCATCCAGACAAAAAGGAACTTGTAAAAGAGATGTTAGCAGATGGACGAATTTCTTGCGGGTCTACATATACTCAACCATACGAAGAGATGTATTCGGGAGAATCACTTGCCCGACAATTTTATTTTGGTGCAAAATGGTTGAAAGACGAATTTGGTTACGATGCGAATGTTTACTGGAACGAAGATGTACCGGGGCGAACTTTACAAATGATGCAAATGATGCACAAAGCCGGAACAAAATATTTGATGATGAGTCGCCACGAGCGAGGATTGTATAATTGGTATAGTCCAGATGGTTCGTATATAACCGCATTCTCGCCCGGACATTATGGAAATGCATTTGGGCCACTTCAAAAGAATTTTCACGAAGCTGCACAGTTTCTTGCAACCAGCTCGCTCGATTGGGAGAACTACTACACAGAAAAAAGCAAATCACCGGTTATTCCACTGCTCTCTGACCGTGACATGAGCCCTGCAATAGATTACAGCGAAATGATTAATCAGTGGGAAAATATAGATGAACTTCAAAATGAGAAAGGAGAATATATACCAGCAAAATTACCCAACTTTGTAATTGCATCGGCACCGGAATTTTTTGATGCTTTGATGAATGAAAATCCGAAATTGAAAACCATTAAAGGCGAGCGACCGGCAGTGTGGTTGTACATTCACGGACCATCCCATCAAAAAGCTATAAAAGCAAGTCGCGAGGGTGACATATTATTAACTCAAGCCGAAAAATTTGCAACTGTAAATGCAATGGTAAGTGGTTCGTTTAATAATTATCCTGAAACAAAATTGCAAAATGCGTGGGAAGCAAAAATCTTTCCCGACCACGGCTGGGGTGGAAAACACGGCGATATTACCGATGCACTTTTCCATAGCAAATATGAATTTGCAAAAAAAGAAGCAGAGAAAATTTTAAGTAGTAATTTGAATGAACTTGCTGCAAAAATTAAAACCGATAGTAAAAAAGGAAGACCGATTATAGTTTTTAACAGTCTGAACTGGGAGCGGAATGACCCGGTTTCAATTGGAATAAATTTTGAAGAATCAGAAGCATTTTATTTTGAAATTCAAGACGAGAAAGAGGAAATAACTTCAATTCAATTAAGCAATATTATAAAATACACCAACGGCTCGATTAAAAAAGTACAACTACATTTTATTGCAGAAAATGTTCCTTCCATCGGTTATAAAACTTTTTACTTGAAAACTAAAAAAGATGCTATTTCAAAAAAATCTAATGAATTCAATAATGAAGTAGAAAACCAATATTATAAGCTAAAATTTGCAGATGGCGGACTCTCATCAATTTATGATAAAGAGTTAAATATTGAGTTAATAGATTCAGAAAAGTTTGTTGCAGGAGAAATTTTCACAATGCACTCTGAAGGAAACGGAGCAGGTGAATTTGCGGATATTCAACAACCTGACATGAAAGGTTTTGATAAAACAGGGAATTATAATACGAACTGGATAGTTGAAGAAAATGGACAGGTTTATACAATTTATAAATATAGTCAGAAACTAAAAAATGCTGTGGTAGAGCAGCAAATAAAACTTTATCATCAACAAAAACGAATTGATTTTGAAACTGCTTTATTAAACTGGGAAGGCGAATTATACCGCGAATTCAGAATGGCAATTCCATTAAATATGACCGACGGACAAGTTGCTTACGAAGTTCCGTTTGGGGTAGTTGAAGTTGGCAAAGACGAATTGAAAGGTGCTGCTGGCGAGCGTTACAAAACCGATTGCAAAGATTTTCATCCGCGTGTAATTGAGAATTGGATAAGTTCCAGTAACTCCGAATTTGGAGTAACAATGAGTTCTTCGGTGGTTGCAGCCGACTGGATTGACCCAACCGACAATCCGGTTGGAAATCAGATTTTGCAACCTATTTTACTTGCATCACGAAGAAGTTGCCATTGGGAAGGAAACGATTACCTACAAACTGGAAATCATTATTTCAAATTCTCCATTACATCACATAAACCAGGTTGGGAAAACGGCGCAGCTTTTGGTCGTCAGGCAAACGAAAAGTTAAAAGCCGTTTGGGCAACAAATTCTTTTAAAAATGCCCCACTACCCGAATCGTTGAGCTTTTTCAAAATTGACCAGAAGAATGTATTGATTTCTGCGATAAAAAAAGCTGAAGACAGTAACGAAATTGTAATTAGAATTGTTGAATTAGAAGGAAAAGATAAAACTGTAAACTTCGAAAGTTTCAAAAAAATAGAGCAGGCAAAACTCACCAATTTAATTGAAGAGGAAATCGAAGATTTAAAACCAAATAATAAAAGCCTTCGACTAAATTTGGGACACCATTCGATCGAAACCATAAAAATAAAATAGCAATAATGAAGAAAATAACATTTCGAACCAAAAACCTCATTTACGTTTTTCTAATTAGTTTATTAATCAGTTCGTGCAGCCAAAACACGATAACAATTGATGATACCGGCGGAATATTCGGAAAAACAAATTCACCGGTTTCATTTGAATTAAATTTGAATAAAAATCAAATTATTGCTGCGCAAAATGGTCGTCTCGGCATTCAGGAAATTTCAGCAAAAAACAATAAAATAATTCCTGCCCAAATTGAAATAGCAGAAAATGGGGCAAACTCAAAAGTTGTATTTATTATGCCAAACGGAGAACACGGAATACGAAAATTTAAACTCGTTAGTACCAAATCTCCTTTCGATACTGCAATAAAAGCTGCACCCGATTCTAAGAATGGGCAAATTGTTATTGTTGAAAATGACAAAAAGGTACTACAATATAATTTTCAAACAATTTACGAAAAAGATGTAATTCGTATTGGGAATGAGGAATTAGAGGAACACCTCAGAACAGAGAGGGATACTTTTGTGTCAACCAGTATTTATGCTGTACCGCGCAGCGATTACATTCACCCTTTGTATGGATTAGAAGGTGAAATGTTAACCCGAGATTGGCCTGATGGAGGTCACCCACATCATCGTGGTATTTTTTGGGCATGGCCTGAAGTAGAATATGGAACTGAACGAGGTGACATTTATGCGCTACAAAGAGTTTTTGCACGTCCAACAGAAAATATTGAATATACAAGTGGTACTGTTTATGCTGAAATTTATGCTGAAAATTTATGGATGTGGGAAGATACCGAACCAATTGTTAACGAACATACAGTAATCAGGGTTTATCGTTCAACAACGAACAAAAGAATTATTGATTTAACAATTAAATTACTGGCTGTAAAAGATAGTGTTACTATTGCTACCCGGCTTACAAATAGTTATGGAGGTTTGAATTTAAGGATGCAGTTTCCAGAGAAACAAGAGATATTTTATTTCACAGATGAAGTAAACTCAAAACCATTGAGAGCATGGTCAGACATTAATGGAATTTTCAAAGGAAATAAATCTACCTCCGGATTAATGGTTCTGCAACATCGCGACAATCCTGAATATCCGGGTAGCTGGAAGGATTATCCGGATTTGGCTTGGGTACAACCTACTTTTCCAACTCCCGGAACAAGATATTTGTTAGACAAAGAAACACCTCTGGTTTTACGTTTCCGATTAATAATTCATACAGGGGGCAAATTGGATAATAAAAGCTCCGCAGAAAATTGGGATGCGTTTCACGACCAATTAACACCATTGTATATCATTGCTAATTCAAACAATTAAATATAAATAAAGATGAAAAAAAAATCACCTTTTTCGAGAAGACAGTTTGTAAAAACGACTTCAGTAGCAGCAATTGGAGTACCGTTAATTTTAAAATCATCGCTGATTAATGGAAATGGATTTATTGCTGCAAACGATAAAATTAATCTGGGAATAATTGGATGCGGAGGATTGGGAAAAGCTAATCTTAACGCTGCCTCAGCACATCCTAACATTGTAGTTACGGCAGCATGCGACGTTTGGGAAGAAAGATTAGACCCAATTATAGAAAAATACAATTGTAAAGGTTACTCCGATTATAGGGAGTTGTTGCAACATAAAGGACTTGACGCTGTAATTATAGCCACGCCCGCACATTGGCATGCTATTCAAGCTATTGAAGCAGCCGAGGCCGGACTCGATATTTATCTGCAAAAACCTATGACAATGCACCTCGGTGAAAGTCTTGCAGTACGAAATGCAGTTAAAAAGCACAATGTAATTTGCCAGATAGGAACACAAATCCACGCCGGCGAACATTATCGCCGGATGGTGGAATTGGTTCGCTCCGGGAATTTGGGTGACATAAATACTGTACGAACTTTTTTCGTTATGAATGAAGCTCCAAATGGAGTTGGACTTGGTTTTAATACAACTAAAATTCCAAAAGGAATGGATTGGGATATGTGGGTTGGACCGGCACGAATGCAACCCTTCAATCCAAACTTAGTAAAAGATGCATTTTATCACGGATCGTGGATGGATTTCAGCGGCGGCTGGACACCGGGAATGGCACCACATATTACTGATTTACCAATTTGGGCTTTGAATTTAGGATACCCGACAGAAATAAGTGCAACAGGTGGAAGATACAGCACTAATGACGATGGTGACGCTTACGACAATCACGAAGTTATTTGGCGCTACCCAAATCTAACAATGACATGGATGAATTCATCAACAAACAGCCATGGTTGGGCATTTCAAGGAATGGATAAATCAGGCAAGGGATATGAAACAGGTACTAATAGACGATTAGGAATTTATTTTCATGGAACTAATGGCACTTTAATGACAGATTATTCGTCGCATATTTTAATTCCTGAAAGTGACCGAATGGAAGGTATGGAAACTCCCCCGAAATCAATTGCACCATCTCCCGGGCACGAACTTGAATGGGTAGAATGTATTAAATCGCGCAAACAACCATCCTGTAATCCCGGATATCACGTGAAAGTTGATGTGCCAATTGAACTAAGTGTGCTATCGATGAAATTGGGTAGATCAATAAAATTCGATCCTAAAACAGAAAAAATTGTTGGAGATAGAGAAGCAGCAAAACTGGCGATTCCGGAATACCGTGCACCTTGGAAATTTCCAAAAGAATATTTGTAAAAAAAGGGAAAGCCCCTCCTAACTTCCCCTAATGGGAACAATTAGAAAGAAAAATAATATTTGGCAATATAAAAATTATAATTATGAATAATCGCGACCGAAGAGATTTCATAAAAAAGACAGCAATTGCAGGTCTTGGAGTTGGACTTGCAGGGAATGTATCTGCATTTTACAAACAAACTAAAAAAGGTAAAAGAGTTGGTATAATTGGATTGGATACCGGACACTCTGTAGCATTTACAAAGTCGCTCAACGACCCGCAGGCAGACGATAAATATAATGGATACAAAGTAGTTGCCGCTTATCCGAAAGGTACTGATAACATTACAGATTGGAAAAACAGAATTCCTGAATTCACAAAAGAGGTGCAGAAACATGGTGTCGAAATAGTCAGTTCTATTAAAGTAATGCTGGAAAAAGTAGATGTTGTTTTGCTAACTTGTATTGATGGGAATAAACATTTTGAACAGGCTCTTCCGGTTTTAAAAGCAGGAAAACCACTCTTTATTGATAAACCTTTTGCAGCATCTTTATCTGATGCCTATAAAATTATGGAGGCTGCCGAACAATATAATGTACCCATATTTTCATCTTCGTCATTAAGATATATTGAAGGGGCAAAAGAGATTGCTGATGGAGAAATAGGCGATGTTGTTGGTGCAGAAGCCTTTAGTCCGGCAAAAATTGAAGAACATCATCCCGACCTGTTTTGGTACGGTATTCACGGAATTGAAATTCTTTTCACAATAATGGGAACTGGATGTAAAAGTGTAAAGAGAACTTTTACAGATGATACCGATGTTGTAGTGGGTGTTTGGAAAGATGACCGAATTGGGACTTATCGCGGAATTCGAAAAGGAAAAGACGGTTATGGAGCAACAGTTTTCGGAGAAAAAGGAATTAAAGTTCTAGATAATTACAAAGGTTATAATCCGTTACTCATAAAAATTACGGAGTTCTTCGATACCGGAGTATCGCCTGTTTCGATTGATGAAACTCTGGAAATATTTGCATTTATGCAAGCTGCCGAAGAGAGTAAATTAAAGGGCGGTATTTCCATTGATATTGATTCGGTTGTTCAAAAAGCAAAAACTAATTCAAACAAATAATTTATGCCAAAAAATTTATATCTCTACACAATTGTTGCCGCTTTGGGCGGTCTTCTTTTCGGTTTCGATACCGCAGTAATTAACGGTGCTTTGCCATTTTTTAGCGACCATTTTCAACTTGATAAAGTAATGCAAGGCTGGGCAGTTAGTTCTGCCATATTCGGGTGTATTGTT
>DAOVTY010000212.1 GCA_030632865.1 Bacteroidota bacterium | reverse complement strand
GGTTACGAAAATTACATAGAACTGTTGGAAGGTGCGCACGCAATGGACAACCATTTCAGCGAAACCGATTTCGACAAAAACATACCTGTAATTTTAGCTTTAATTGGTATTTGGTACAATAACTTTTATGGTGCCGAAAGTGAAGCTATTTTACCTTACGATCAATATATGCACCGTTTTGCGGCATATTTTCAGCAAGGAAATATGGAGAGCAACGGAAAATCTGTTGACCGAAATGGCGAGCAAGTTGACTACCAAACCGGCCCAATTATTTGGGGCGAGCCTGGAACTAACGGACAGCATGCTTTTTATCAATTAATACATCAAGGCACAAAATTAATTCCTTGCGATTTTATTGCTTCTGCAATTAACCACAATAAACAGGGCGACCATCAACCAAAACTGTTGGCTAACTTTTTTGCCCAAACCGAAGCGATGATGGTTGGAAAAACCAGAGAACAAGTTACTGCTGAATTAAAAGCTACCGGAAAATCAGAATCAGAAATTGCTGAATTGATGCCGTTTAAGGTGTTTATGGGAAATATTCCAACCAATTCAATATTGATTAAAAAACTTACACCGCGCGCGCTGGGAGCATTAATTGCAATGTACGAGCACAAAATTTTTGTTCAAGGTGTAATTTGGAATGTTTATAGTTTCGACCAGTGGGGAGTTGAATTGGGAAAACAACTGGCGAATGCAATTTTACCTGAGTTAACCAACGAAACAAAAGTTGCTGGGCACGATGCTTCTACAAACGGATTGATTAATGCTTACAAAGAAATGCGCTAAAGTCTAATTGATTAAAACCTCACTGACTAATATAAAAGCCTCGCCTTAATTGTGTGAGGTATTTTTTTGAGTTCTTGTAAGATCATTTTGCTCGACTTACTCTCAGTATCAATAATTACATAACCAATATCGGTATCGGTTTGCAAAAATTGTGAAGCAATATTGATTTCTTTTTCAGTAAATATGGAATTAATTTCATTCAACAAACCCGGCATATTTTTATGAATATGTAAAAATCGTTGTTTCGATTGATTAGGCTGTAATGAAATTTGAGGGAAATTAACCGTGCCAATTGTAGAACCATTGTCGCTATATCTAATTAGTTTTTCGGTAACTTCTGAGCCAATGTTTTCTTGTGCTTCGGATGTACTTCCACCAATGTGCGGAGTTAAAATTACATTATCGAATTCTTGAAGAACCGAAACAAATTTTTCATCGTTTGAAGCAGGTTCTTCAGGAAATACATCGGCAGCAGCTCCAGATAATAGCCCATCTTTTAATGCTTTTGCAACCGGAACGTAATCTACAACCGACCCCCTAGACGCATTAATAAGCAGCGAACCTTTTTTCATTTGCGCAACTTGTTCTGCCCCAAACATATTTGCAGTTTGCTCAGTTTCGGGAACATGCAAAGTAACCACATCCGAAACCAGAATAAGTTCTTCGAGAGAATTGCAAGCGATTGCTTTTCCTAAGCTTAAAGTTTTTTCAATATCATAATAAAACACATTCATTCCCATTGCCTCGGCAAGAATAGAAACCTGCGAACCAATGTGTCCGTAACCAATAATTCCGAGATTTTTACCTCTAACTTCATAAGAATTACGAGCAGCTTTTAACCATATTCCCTGATGTGCAGCTACATTCTTTGCGGGAATTTCACGCATCAACATTATAATTTCGGCAATTACCAGCTCGGCAACCGACCGCGTATTCGAAAATGGTGCGTTAAAAACTGGAACCCCCAACTGTTTCGCTACAAGTAAATCTACCTGATTTGTTCCAATACTGTAACATCCAACGGCAAAGAGTTTTTTAGCTTTTTTCAGAATTTTTTTACTTAGATGTGTGCGCGACCTTATTCCAATTATATGAACATCTTTTATTTTTTGCTCAAGTTCTTCTGCATCAAGAGCTGTTTTAATGTATTCAACGTTGGTATATCCTGCATCATTAAAATCTTTAACGGCAGATTCGTGAATTCCTTCAAGCAATAAAACACGAATTTTATCTTTGTCGAGAGAGAATTTTTTTGTCATTGATATACCTATTTTATTTAAAAAAAACTGGAATAATTAATAAGATTTTGAACTAACCACATTTGTACTATTCCTGACGATTAGCTTAATTTTAGTGTAAGTCTGGCAATCTCATTTTTAGGCGAAACGTTTTCGTATAATATTTGGTAAACGGCTTCAGAGATAGGCATACTCACTTTATATTTCTTATTTATTTCGTGAATAGACCGAGCTGCATAATATCCTTCAGCAATCATATTCATATCAAGCTGAGCAATTTTCACAGAATAACCTTTCCCAATCATTGTTCCAAATTGGCGGTTTCTACTAAATTGCGAATAACCTGTAACCAGGAGGTCGCCAAGATATGCTGAGCTTTTTATGTCGCGACTAATAGGATGAACAGTATCTACAAAACGTTTAATCTCTTGAATAGCATTTGATAATAAGACAGCATGAAAATTATCGCCATATCGTAACCCATGAGTTATTCCGGCAGCAATAGCAATAATATTTTTTATTACCGAAGTATATTCTGTTCCCCAAATATCGTCTGAAACCGAAGTAAATATATAATCGCTTTTAATTAATTGAGCAAATTTTGCGGCTCTCTCTTCGTCTAAACTAGCAATGGTTAAATATGATAATTTTTCGAGAGCAACCTCTTCTGCGTGGCAAGGTCCGGCAAGCACTCCCATCATCTCAAACGGAACATTAAAATGTTGATTTAGAAATTCAACTACTAATAAATTTTCATCAGAAACAATCCCTTTTATTCCCGACAAAATATATTTATTACTTAAATTGGTTTTTAAACCTTTTAAAATTGTGGGCAAAAAAGCCGACGGAATTGCAAAAACTAAAATATCAGACTCGTCGGTAATTTTATTTATGTCGTTGTAAAAGCTAATACGACTTGTATCAAACTCGACACTGCGTAAGTAACGTGGATTATGTTTGATTTTCTCAAATTGCTCAACCGTCTCTGGTTTTCTGAAAAACCAGTTTATATGTTCAACATTTTCAAGTAGCATTTTTGCAACTGCAGTTGCCCAACTTCCACTTCCAATTACAGCTACTTTGTTTGTTTTTATATTCATTTCTGTTGTTTCGCGCGGCTAATTTAAAAAGATTTTTTTAGAGATAATTATTTTTCTGAAATTTGAGTAAAGTAGCACAATATTCAATATTTTTAAAACTGAAAATTATATCGTACTTTCAGACAGTAAACCAAAATTAAACAAAAAATGCAAAAATATATCTTGTCGCTTGATGCAGGAACAACCAGTAATCGAGCAATTCTCTTTAATCATTCAGGCGAAATAGTAGGCGCTTCTCAGCAAGAGTTTGAACAAATATATCCGCAGCCCGGTTGGGTAGAACATAATCCCACAACTATTTGGGAATCTCAACTAAAAGTTGCACAAGATGTAATTAAAGAAGCTGGAATATCGGCGTCGCAAATTGCAGGCATCGGAATTACCAATCAGCGCGAAACTACAATTGTTTGGAACAAAAAAACCGGCGAACCAATTTACAATGCAATAGTTTGGCAAGACAGAAGAACAGCAGAATTTTGCGATGAGATGAAAGAAAAAGGCCTGGAAAAAACTATTACCGAAAAAACAGGATTGGTAGTGGATGCTTATTTTTCGGGAACAAAAATTAAATGGATTCTCGATAATGTTAATGGTGCACGCGATTTAGCCGAGTCCGGAAAACTGGCTTTTGGTACAGTGGACACCTGGCTAATTTGGAAGCTCACAAACGGGAAACTTCACATTACAGATGTTAGTAATGCCAGCCGAACACTAATTTATAATATACATACTTTACAATGGGACGACGAATTGCTTGAAATTATGAATCTACCGGTTGAAATTTTACCAAATGTAAAACCCAGCAGCAAAAAATATGGAGTAACATCGGCAGAATATTTTGGAATCGAGATTCCAATTTCCGGAATTGCAGGCGACCAACAGGCAGCCTTATTTGGGCAAATGTGTATTGAAGAAGGCATGGTAAAAAACACATTTGGAACAGGTTGTTTTGTGGTAATGAATACAGGAGAAAAACCAATCGCATCAAAAAACAAACTACTAACTACAATCGGCTGGCAAATTGGCGATAAAGTTACTTATGCACTCGAAGGCAGTATTTTTATGGGCGGAGCAGTGGTTCAATGGTTGCGAGATCAACTTGGAATTATTAAATCTTCGTCGGAAATAGAAGCACTGGCAAGCGAGGTTGAAAATAATGGAGGGGTGTCGTTTGCACAAGGTTTTGTGGGACTTGGCGCACCACACTGGGATCAATATGCTACCGGTGCAATAATTGGATTAAACCGCAGTACAGGGAAAGCACACATTGCACGAGCAGCTTTAGAAGCCATCGCTTTTCGCTCTATGGAAGTTATAGAAACAATGGTTAAAGATTCGGAGATAAAACTTAATGAGTTGCGTGTTGATGGCGGCGCTTCGGTAAATAATTTACTGATGCAAATTCAGTGCGATGCCATAGATACAAAAGTCGTTCGTCCGAAAATTACTGAAACAACTGCACTGGGTGCTGCTTATCTTGCAGGGTTAGCAGTTGGTTATTGGAAAAGTATTGACGAGGTAAAAAAACAATGGCAAATAGATAAAACATTTGAGCCGATTTTGGATAAAACAGAAATTAAGGCAGTAATAAAAGGATGGGAAAAAGCAGTTGATAGAAGTAAAAACTGGTATGACTCACATTAAAATAGTGTTTAATTTTTAACTCAAACCCAATAAATGAACCGAAATAAAAGTTTAAAAAAAATAAGAAAAAGAGTAAAAGAGTGGGACATTGTAATAATTGGTGGTGGAGCTACCGGAATAGGAACGGCACTTGATGCTGCTTCGCGAGGTTACAAAACACTTTTACTCGAGCAAGTCGATTTTTCCAAAGGAACATCGAGCCGAAGTACAAAATTAGTGCACGGTGGAGTTAGATATCTTCAACAAGGCGATGTATCAATGGTTTTTGAAGCACTGCAAGAGCGTGGTCTAATGTTTAAAAATGCTCCTCATTTGGTTACAAATCAATCGTTTATTATTCCTGCGTACGATTTTTGGGGCGGACCATTTTACACCGTCGGACTAAAAGTTTACGATTTAATGGCAGGAAAACTTGGGCTGGGACCATCAAAACATCTCTCGCTCGAAGAAACAATTGAAGCAATTCCTACTTTAGAACAAGAGGGTTTAAAAGGTGGTGTAATATACCACGACGGTCAGTTTGATGATTCTCGAATGGCAATTAGTTTAGCACAAACTTGTGTTGATTATGGTGGCACGGTAGTTAATTATTGCAAAGTTACCAGTTTGCTAAAAAAGGATGATTTAATTTCAGGAGTTATTGCAATTGATGAAGAAACCGGTGAAGAGTTCAATATAAAATCAAAGGTAGTAATTAATGCGACCGGTGTTTTTGCTGATGAAATACTACAAATGGACGAGCCGGGCAAAAAAGATATGATTACTCCAAGTCAGGGAATTCACGTTGTTTTAAGCAAAGATTTTCTTACAAACGATACGGCAATAATGGTTCCGCACACATCAGACGGACGAGTAATGTTTGCAGTACCCTGGCACAACCATGTGGTGGTTGGAACAACAGATACTCTAATTGAAAATCACTCTT
>DAOVTY010000230.1 GCA_030632865.1 Bacteroidota bacterium | reverse complement strand
TCAATTCGTATTTTTGATTTTGCAGTATAAAATAGATGGTACTTATTATTGTAATACACAATTGAAGGGTCTTTAACTGCAACATCATCAAATGTTCCTTTTACTCCAGCAGTTAATATTGGTTCAGATATTGTCCATTTATTTTGGTTGAAATCAGTTTTGTCTGTGCGACAAGAAAAGGTCATACTCATTAAAACAACACACAATGAAATAGTTAGTAGAATTGATTTAGCGTTTTTCATATAAACATGATTTAGCATATAGAACTATTCTTAAATATAGAAATTCTAATCGATTTACTTTTCCCTAAAACAAAAATACTTATACAAACAACATTTTAAAAGTGCAAAGTTTATTTTAATATTTAGTTCATTAAAATATAAATCCAACTTTTTCTAATTATGAACAGCTGACTTCTTCTTCTTATTTAAAAACTTTCCTTATTTTCGAATTGTTTTAAATGAAAATGAATTTAGATGATTTCAAAGTTATTTTTAATACTCGTTACAATGTCAATTCAAATAAGCATATTCGCTCAAACTATAGAGAAGATAAATCAGGAAGCAATACTTCAAACCAAATATTCTCTAAAGCTTTGCAAGCATTTGCACAAAAATCCAGAGTTATCTTTTCAGGAGTTCGAAACTGCAAAACGAATGGCTTTTGAATTAAAAGAAGCAGGTTTTGAAGTAACCGAAAATGTTGGCGGAAATAGTGTGGTTGGTGTTTTTAAAAATGGTGATGGACCTGTTGTAATGTTACGCACCGACATGGATGCTTTGCCAATTGAAGAGAAAACAAATTTAGAATTTGCAAGTACAAAAATTGCTGAAACGAAAGATGGCGATGAGGTTGCTGTTATGCACGCTTGCGGTCACGACATTCACATGTCAACATGGACAGGAACTGTTAGAACTTTAGTTGCTTTAAAAAATGAATGGAAAGGTACGTTATTGGTAATTGCTCAGCAAGCTGAAGAATTTAGTGGTGGGGCAGGAGAAGCAATTAATGCAGGTTTGTTTACTAAATTCCCGACTCCTGATTTTGCATTGGCATACCACATTAATCCTGAATTGTTAGCAGGGAAAATTGGATTAGTGGGAGGTCCCGTTTTTGCAGGGGTGAAAACAGTAGAAATTACGGTTTACGGAAAAGGCGGGCACGGTGCATATCCCGAAAAATGTATAGATCCGATTGTAATTGCTTCCAGAATTGTATTGGATTTACAAACGATTGTAAGCCGCGAAATAAGTCCTCTTGAGCCGATAGTTGTTACGGTTGGTTCAATTCATGGAGGAACTCGCCCAAACATTATTCCCGATGAGGTGAAAATGGAACTTACCTTACGTTACTATTCCGATGCTGCTATTGAAAAAGTGATTGCAGCCATAGAAAGAATTAGTGTGTCGGCGGCAGAAATGGCGGGAATGCCTCACGATGAATTACCAAAAGTTTTAGTTTCGCCGGTTGAAACTCCGCCAGTTTTAAACAACCCTGAGTTAAGTGAAAATATTAAAGGTTTTGCAACAGAAATACTAGGAGCAGATAATATTTTAGAAACATCGCCAGCAATGGTTGGCGAAGATTTTGGTAAATATGGTCGAACTCCAGAAAATATCCCAATTTGTTTAATTTGGCTAGGAAGTACTAATTCTGAACTTATGAAAGAGTTGCTCGAGAAAGGTAAAAAACCAGCACCATTACATTCTCCTAACTTAAATCCCGACTACGAAAAAACCATTGAAACTGGAATAAAAGTTATGGCTGGAAATGTTATTGGTTTAATGGGTAAGTAGTTTTATAAATTCAATTTAAAAAAGCAAAAAGTGAAACTGCGTAATATGAAACGAGCATGGTAAAACTTAAAATACAGGAGGATGTTTGTAAGCGAAATATCCTTCTACTGATGCATTACCATTTTTAAATAAAAAATTATAATTAAATGAAAAAGCTAACCCTAGTATTTATTGCTATAATTTTCTGTCTGACTGTTTCGGCAAAAGAGTACCATGTTGCAAAAACCGGAAATGATAAGAATTTGGGAACTACAAAATCACCATTATTAACTATTCAGGCCGCGGCAAATGTCGCTGTGTCAGGTGATATAATTACCGTTTATAAAGGAGTTTACAGAGAGCGGATTAATCCTCCGCGTGGTGGCGAATCGGATGTAAATAGAATAATTTATAGGGCTGCAAAAGATGAAAAAGTAGAGATTAAAGGTTCTGAAATTATTTCTAACTGGACGAAATTTTCAGGAACAGTTTGGAAAGCAACAGTTTATAATACACTTTTTGGTGATTGTAATCCGTACACAGAAATTGTAAAAGGCGACTGGTTTAACGATTTGGGGAGAGTTCATCATATCGGAGAAGTTTATCTGAACGGAAAGTCGTTTTGGGAAATGGCACTTTTAGAAAAAGTTTTAAACCCAAAACCGGTAGCAAATAACTTCGACCCAGAAGGTTCTATTTACACCTGGTTTTGCGAAAGTGATGAAGAGTTTACATACATCTATGCTAATTTTCATGATAATAATCCGAATGATGAATTGGTTGAAATTAATGTTCGAAAAAGCTGTTTTTATCCCGATTCGAATAATATTAATTACATTACAATTAGTGGGTTTTTCATGAGTCAGGCTGCCACACAATGGGCACCTCCAACCGCAGAGCAAATTGGGTTAATTGGCACTAACTGGAGCAAAGGTTGGATTATTGAAAACAATGTGATACGCAATTCTAAATGTTCAGGAATTACACTTGGGAAATATGGTGACAAATTTGATAATACATCAGAAAATTCGGCTGAAGGTTACGTTGAAACCATTAACCGGGCTTTGAAAAATGGTTGGTCGAAAGAAAATATTGGTTCACATATAATTCGTAATAATACAATTTACGACTGCGAGCAAACTGGAATTTGTGGTAGTATGGGCGGAGTTTTCAGTACAATAGAGCACAATAATATTTATAATATTTGGGTTAAACGACAATGGACAGGTGCCGAAATGGGGGGAATAAAAATTCATGCTTCCATAGATATGATCATAAAAGATAACCGTCTTGTAAATTGCGGTCGTGGATTATGGCTCGACTGGATGGCGCAGGGAACAAGAGTTACAGGGAATCTGTTTTATAATAATTCATCCGACGATCTTTTTGTGGAAGTAAATCATGGACCATTCTTAATCGAAAATAACATTTTACTATCAGAATTAGCAATCAGAGATTGGTCGGAAGGTGGAGCTTTTGTTCATAATCTCATAGCCGGAAATATTGAACTGCGTCCGCAAAATAGAGAGACACCTTTTCAGGTTCTGCATACAACTGAAGTTGCAGGGTTATCAATTACGAAATGTGGAGACGACCGATATTACAACAATATTTTTGTTGGTGGAGTGAAAGAGATTAAAGGATGTAAATCTGGTTTGGGAGTTTATGAAAATGCAGAACTCCCAATGTTTGTTGATGGAAATGTTTACATGAATGGTGCACGAAAATTTATTAACGAGAATAATAAAATGGAATTGGATTACAATCCA
The DNA here is from genome assembly GCA_030632865.1 of Bacteroidota bacterium. GTDB lineage: Bacteria > Bacteroidota > Bacteroidia > Bacteroidales > Prolixibacteraceae > Draconibacterium. The sequence continues at coordinate 1,591 of DAOVTY010000230.1, read as the reverse complement.
AACATTCAAATTGAAGAAAAAGAAGATGGTACTTATCTTTCAATGAATTTAGAAAAAGCTATTTTCAAAATGAAAAACAGAACCATAACAACCGAGTTTTTAGGGAAAGTGAAAACTCCAAATTTAAGCTACGAAAACCCGGATGGAACTTCCATTGTAATTGATAAAGATTTTCTTGCAAAAACGAGAAATAGTAAAAACCCATCGGTTGGTCCATTTGAAAACCCTGGCGCAGGAGAAGTGGAGTTGAAAGTTTGGGAAAAATAGAAAACTTAATTATTATGTATTTGTGAAAGACTTTTTACAAATATGCGCATATTTGTAATTGGTTTCAGCCAAATTGGAGATTCCTAAAAGACTTTAAATTGAAATAAATTAAGCAATATAATATGAACTCAAGAGAGCAGTTTTTAAAAACGGTAAATCACGAGCAACCTGATCGCGTGGTAATAGATTTAGGATCGACCCCGGTTACTGGAATTCATGTTCAAACTATTTCGCGGTTACGGAGGCATTTTGGCTTGCAACGAAAACCAATTCGTGTAATAGAACCTTATCAGATGTTGGGCGAAGTTGGTTGGGAATTGATTGATTCTATTGGAATTGATGTAATTGGTGCCTGGGGTAAAAATAATATGTTCGGATTTCATAATCATGCGCCATACAAAGAGTGGAAAACTCCTTGGAAACAACGCGTTATGGTTCCGTTAGATTTTAATGTTACAAAAGATAAAAATGGCGATTTATTGATGTATCCTGAAGGGGATATTTCTGGTACTTCTTGTGCAAAAATGCCAAAAGCCAGTTATTTTTTCGATGCAACCGTACGTCAGGAACCAATTGTTGAAGAAAATCTAAATGTTGAAGATAATCTTGAAGAGTTTGGGTTGATTAGCGAGGAAGATTTGGAGCATTGGCGAGTTGAGGTTGATAAAGCATATTTTTCGGGAAAAGCTGTAATCGCTGCTTTTGGAGGCACTGCACTTGGTGATATTGCACTTGTTCCGGGGCTGAATTTAAAAGCTCCTAAAGGAATTCGTGATGTAACAGAGTGGTACACGAGCACAATTGCTCGTCCCGATTATGTGAAAGCTATATTTGAGCGCCAAGTGGAAATTGCAATAGAAAATTTGAAACGAATTTTTGCAGTTGTTGGTAATAAAGTAAATGCGATGTTTATTTGCGGAACCGACTTTGGAACGCAAGACTCAACTTTCTGTTCGCCAGAACAATTTGATGATATGTGGTTACCATACTACAAAAAAGTTAACGACTGGATTCATGAAAATACTCAGTGGAAAACGTTTAAACACTCCTGTGGCGCTGTAGAAACTTTTATGGATGGTTTTATTCGTGCTGGGTTCGATATTATTAACCCCGTACAAATAAGTGCTGCCGGAATGGATCCGGCAAAACTTAAACAAAAATATGGCCGCGACCTTGTTTTTTGGGGAGGTGGAGTTGACACACAACAAGTACTTCCGTTTGGGAAGCCTGAAGAAGTACGCGAGCAAGTTCTGCGTACCTGCGATATTTTCATGAAAGATGGTGGTTTTGTATTCAACACTGTTCATAACATTCAGGCAAATGT
>DAOVTY010000326.1 GCA_030632865.1 Bacteroidota bacterium | reverse complement strand
GTGCTTTAAATACCGATGCTGTAGACGAAACCTGGATGCTGGCGGTATTTCGTTTTTGCTTGAAAATATACCACGCTGTCATTGGTGCAATTACCAAAAGTAGGTAGAATAGTTCCGGGTTTTTAAATGTTAATCCTTCAAACATCCTTATTTATTTTATTGTCAATCTTCTTTTTGTCTTCACCTCCAACTTTTTCTCCGTTTCCACCTTCTTCTTTATTTTTCTCCACTTTTTTAGTCTCATTCACAAAAGTGTAGGCATTTGTAAGGGATAAACTATCATCGTCGGGCAGTGGTTTGTATTTAGCAAATTTTACCAGGTCGGCAAGTTGTAATGTTTGGCTTAATTTTAGAAACAATTTGTCTGGTACTAGATTTTTGCTCACTCTAAAATCTTCAATAGTTTCGTCCGATGTTTGTTCCATAGCCGGAATTTCAAACCGGTCTTCAATATAAATACGCAACGCTTCAGAAACTTCGCTGTGGTACTGTTTTGCTTTTCCCTTCTGCCAAATCTTTTCAGTTTTAATTCTATCTAACTCGCGTATGGCAATAATGTGTGCGGGTTCTTTTGGTTTTTTAGGACGAGCAAAAATAGGTTTATTATTTTTTCTTCTTTTTATTGAATATAGAATTAGAAAGATTATTGCACCTATTAAAATAACGCCTAGAATATATGGAGTTACCTCTTTTAAAGTAAGGGGTGCACCGTATGGCATTTTTATATCGGTTGGTCCTTTTGTTGTATCAACCTGCATTGTAAATACATTCAATGTAACGCCATTTGTTGGAACAGAATCAATCTGTCCGTCGATGTTTATTTTAAACCATTTGGGTGTAATCCTGTAGCTGCCACTATCGAAACAAGTTATTGTATAACTCTGTATTTGTTTTTGTAACTCTTCGTTGTCAAGTTCAAAAGTGTCGATTCCTGAGCGACCTAAAACTTCAATTAACCCCAAATTAAGAGAATCGGGTATTTGAGGAAATTCTACTTCAACATTTTTCGGATGGTCTATTTCAAGAAAAAGCTTAATCTGGTCGCCCAGTAAAATATTTGTTGAATCGAGTCGCGCCGTTGCTTTTATTCGTTGTGCATTTGTAACTCCTGAAATCAGAATCAACAATAAAATGAATAATATATTTATTTTCAACTTCATTCGTTTTTATTTTAACGCTCGCTTTTTGAACATGCTCATTAGCGATTTAACGTAATCTTCGCTGGTGTTTATTGATGCGTAATCGACGCCACATTTTTTAAACATTAAATCTAATTTGCCAGAGTGTTTTATCCACCAGTCACTATAAATTTTTCGTGTTTTACGCGAGCTACTATTTACCCAAACGTACGACCCTGTTTCGGCATCTTTCAACTTAATCATACCAATTGATGGTAGCGTAGTTTCTCGTTCGTCGTATATTTTTAGAGCAATAATATCGTGTTTGTTATTGGCAATTGAAAGTGCCATTTCCATCTCTTTATTCTCGTCCATAAAATCGGAAATTATAAAAGCGGTGCAACGTTTTTTTATGGCGTTGGTGAGATAACGAATTGCTTCGGTAATATCGGTCCCTTTTTCCTTGGGTTGAAAATCAATCAATTCTCGAATAATTCTTAAAATATGACTCTTCCCTTTTTTTGGTGGAATAAATTTTTCGATGATATTAGAGAAGAAAATCACTCCTATTTTATCGTTATTTTGAATGGCTGAAAAAGATAGTACTGCTGAAATTTCAGTTATTATATTCTTTTTCATTTTTTCAAAAGAACCAAATTCTCGCGAACCGCTAACATCAATCAGCAACATTACGGTAAGTTCGCGCTCTTCCTCAAAAACTTTAATGTACGGAGTATTATATCGTGCTGTAACATTCCAATCAATACTTCTAATATCGTCGCCAAATTGGTACTCCCTAACTTCAGAAAAAGCCATTCCTCGCCCCTTAAAAGCACTGTGGTATTCGCCAGCAAATATATTGCGCGATAGTCCACGAGTCTTAATTTCTATTTTCCGTACCTTTTTTAGTAATTCTGTTGTCTCCATGAAAAGAGTTTCGAGTTCTTAGTTACGAGTACAAAGTTTAACCTGCAACTTGTATCTTGCAACCTGTAACTAGTTTACGGTACTTCAACCGTATTTAAAATATCTGTAATTACTTCTTCCGAGGTGATGTTGTTTGCTTCGGCTTCGTAACTCAATCCAATTCGGTGGCGTAAAACATCGGCGCAAACGGCGCGCACATCTTCCGGAATTACATAACCACGACGCTTAATAAATGCGTATGCTTTTGATGCCTGTGCCAGACTGATTCCTGCCCTTGGAGAAGCTCCGTAAGAGATCATCTCCTCGTATTTTGCCAGATTGTATTCAGCAGGTTCGCGAGTTGCAAAAACAATGTCGATAATATATTTTTGAATTTTTTCGTCTATGTAAACATCTTTTACCACATCCCGTGCTTTAAGAATATCCTCCTTTTTCAAAATTGTATTTGTCTCAGGAAAACTTTTTAAAAGATTTAGGTTGATAATTTGTTTCTCCTCCTCTTTTGTTGGATAGTTAATTATAACTTTCATCATAAAACGATCGACCTGCGCTTCTGGCAGTGGATAAGTTCC
>DAOVTY010000293.1 GCA_030632865.1 Bacteroidota bacterium | reverse complement strand
AAGCACCAAAGGTGCGCAATATTATTGATTTCGCACCTTTGGTGCTTGTGTAACCAATTTTTATTTTTCACCTTGCCCTCACAGGCAAGGCTATTGATTATCGCACCTTTGGTGCTAAACATGAATTATATATTTCCCCCGATATGTTACACACTCAAATAATTAAATGAAGAAAATAATTAAAATGATAGGCATTACGCTTCTGATAATAATTGGTATAATAATTATTTCAACAATTCTATTTATGAATTTCAATTCACAATTCGGCAAAAGCCCTACCAAAGAACAAAAAGCAGAATATAACAAATTAGATAATTATGAAAATGGGAAGTTTCAAAATATCCACCCAAGTCCGATGGATTTTAGTTTTTGGAAATATCTTAAAGAACTTACTAAAAAAGCACCAAATAGAAACCCTCAAACTAATGTTGAAGTACAAACTCTTGACACAATAACTATTGAAAACCTAAGTACAGATAAAACTCAATTAATATGGTTTGGTCATTCCTCTTTTTTGTTATTGATTGATGGTAAAAAAATTCTTATAGACCCCGTTTTTAGTCAAAGACCTTCGCCTGTTTCATTTATTGGAACAAAACGATACTCAAAAAAAACACCTATTAATGCAGAAGATTTACCATTTATAGACGCAGTAATTTTGTCTCATGACCACTACGACCATTTAGATTATGCGACAATTAAAAAACTTAAAGGGAAAGTTGGTCAATATTTTACGCCATTAGGCGTTGGAAATCACCTGTTATTATGGGGAGTTTCAAAAGAGAAGGTTACAGAATTAAATTGGTGGGGAAATACTGAATTTAAGGGTCTTAATTTAGTTTGCACACCTGCCCGACACTTTTCGGGCAGAGGAATGTTTGACGGAGCTTCAACGCTTTGGTGTTCGTGGGTAATAAAAGGAGCAACCGAAAATGTGTTTTTTAGTGGCGATAGTGGATACGATACTCATTTCAAAGAAATCGGGGATAAATACGGTCCATTTGATATATCATTATTAGAATGTGGTCAATATAATGAAGACTGGAAATTGCTTCACATGATGCCCGAAGAAACAGCACAAGCCGCAATTGACCTAAAAAGTAAATTAGCCATGCCGATACATTGGGGGGCTTTTACATTAGCACTTCACGATTGGAACGAACCAGTTGAAAGAATGCTGAAAAAAGCAAATGAATTAAATTTGGCTGTTACTACACCAAAAATAGGAGAAAGTGTTATATTAGGTAAAGATACTTTACCTACTGAAAAATGGTGGACAAAATATGACGGAAAGTAACACTAAAAAGAATAGTAAGTAGGTAAACATTAATACTACTTTACTAACTTAGATTAAAGCCTGAAAGGCTGTAAGCAATAGCATGGGGCAACGCCCTATGTGCCAAATAATAACAACGACAAAGCCCTGAAGGGGCGAAACTAATTCTTTCACCCTTTCAGGGTTTATGAAACGTGCAATACTTTAATTCTTATGGCGTTGCCCCATGCTATTGCTTTTGCCCTTGCAGGGCTATTTTTAACTTCGTAAAGTAGAATTAACAATCGACACTTTATAGAACAATAAATACTCGGTCATTGAGCGAAGTCGAAATACTCGGTCATTGAGCGAAGTCGAAATGAACGCTGGATATCAGAAAACATTTCCTCAATGAATTTTTCGCGAAACACTGGCGGTTCATTTCGACTACGCTCAAATACTTGTAAACTATTAATAATCAGTTTACGGGTCAGGAGTTCTGACGCTAAAAATTCAATACTTTTTGATATAATCTTTTATCACATCAATTTCTTCCCTCTAAAAAAAATTGTTTTCAGTTATCGTTTTTTTAATCATTAAATTTACTTTTGCACAAAAGAATTGTGACAATTTAATCATTTAACGTTTAATAAATTAAAAACATGAAAAAACAACCATCCACACCAAAGGCTGATAATATTTCTGTTTCGGATATTCCGGGACAAATCCCTAACCGGTATCTGCAAATAGCAGACAGAATACCGGAAGAATTTAAACGTAAAACAGAGGAGGATATTTTTAAATGGATAAGAGACAATCGCATCGAAAATCCCGACTATTTTCTTCCTAAAGATTGGTCTGCCGACAATGGTTTTATACCTCCCGTTAATGCCGGTATATTCGATAGCATGTACTCAGAATCGTCCGAAGTTGAAGAGTTTGAAATTATTGCGAAAGATATTTATGATTATATCAACGACATAGAAAGCCGAAAAGAACACATCTTTGAAGGCGAATGGTACATAAACAATGCCGAAGAATTTCTTGAAGAAATAGAGGGAAAATATCCGGATTCCGGCTTAATTGAATTTGTGTATCGCATGAGAGAATGCGAAAATGAATACGATTTTGGGCGGGTACTTTTCAATTTGTTATTCTGGTTAGATGTAGAAGAGGAAGAGGACGAAGACGAGATATAATTAGTGTCCAAAAACTTGCCACGAATGCACGAATTTAACGTTTTTATTCGTGCATTCGTGGCAAATTTATTACTTTGTAGATGCACACTAATACTGATGTAAAATTATTTGTATATTTTTTTTCAATCAAAAGGAAATCAGGCGATAGCCAATTCCTAATTCCTAATTTATAATTCCTAATTGCTTAATGTCATTAATTGCACAGAAGTATAAAATAAAATTATGATAAAATTCGATAAATTTACTCTCGACAACGGTTTGAGAGTTATAGTACATACTGATAAATCGTCGCCTATTGTTGCATTTAATATTTTGTACGATGTTGGTGCCCGCGATGAAGTTTCGGATAAAACCGGTTTTGCCCATTTATTTGAGCATCTGATGTTTGGAGGTTCCGAAAATATACCTTCATTTGATTCGCCTTTGCAGAAAGTGGGTGGTGAGAACAATGCCTTCACTTCCAACGATATAACGAACTATTATATCACTCTTCCAAAAACAAACATTGAAACCGCTTTCTGGCTGGAATCCGACCGAATGAACAAACTTGATTTTTCGGATAAAAGTCTTGATGTACAGCGCAATGTGGTAATTGAGGAATTTCGACAACGCTATCTCAATCAACCTTACGGCGATGTATGGTTAATACTGAAACCCCTTGCTTATAAAATTCACCCGTACAAATGGCCGACAATTGGAAAGGAAATTTCACACATTGAAAATGCCACCATGGATGATGTGAAAGCTTT
>DAOVTY010000119.1 GCA_030632865.1 Bacteroidota bacterium | reverse complement strand
TTGAATCTTACCCTGAGTTAACCAACAAAACAGAGATAAAAAAACGTGTTGGAAATTCAGTAACAAAAATAGGGCTCGAAAAGTTATATTCCGAAAAAAGTGCTTACAATTCATTTAACGAAATACTTCAATCGTTAATAGTTGAAAATAAAGATCATAAAAACTGGCTAATAAAAATTTCTCCAGAAAAATATATTGCAGCCAACCTTGCATTCGACAAAGAAACAACGGATAAAGATATTGACGAAGTTATTGAAAATATTTCGGCAACCCGAGGAATGGTACAAACCGGTGAACGTATTATTTTAGAAGGAGAAATTATTAGCACCGAAAAGTTTCAAATTATTGAATCGTTGAAAGCTAGTTTTGAAAAAGAGCGAGGTAAAGGAATAAACCGATACATGGTTTCTGTAGGAAAAGGGCTAATTATTTTAATACTACTTGGGTTAATATTTGCATTTCTATATATTTATCGCCGCGATATTTTAAGTCAATTCAGCAAACTCACTTTTCTCATGCTTTTTATGGTTTCAATGGTTTTGCTTTCAGGATTTATAAATGCTTTCCCCAACCTTCATATATATTTAGTGCCATTGGCAATATTCCCAATAATAGTACGTACGTTTTTCGATTCGCGCACAGCCATTTTTATGCTTGCAATTACTACCTTACTAATAGGTTTTTATGCCCCAAATAATTATGAATATATTTTATTGCAGGTAACTGCCGGAATAGTTGCAGTATTTAGTCTTAATAAAATGCATCGAAGATCGCACCTTATTCTGGCAACTTTGTGGGTACTTTTAACTTATATATTTGTTTATGCAGCACTAAATCTTATTCACGAGGGTTCTATTTTATCATTCGATTACGAAATGTTAAAATGGTTTGTAATAAGCAGTGCCCTAATTTTAGCCGTTTATCCACTAGTTTATATTTTCGAAAAACTATTTGGTTTTATTTCTGATGTAACTTTAATCGAAATATCGGATAGTAACCAACCACTACTTCGCAAACTTGCCGAAGAGGCACCCGGAACATTTCAGCACTCAATGCAAATTGCTAATCTTGCCGAAGAGGTTATTTTAAAAATTGGTGGCAATCCGTTTTTAGTTCGCGCCGGATCTCTTTATCATGATATTGGAAAAATAGGAAGACCCAATTTTTTTATCGAAAACCAAGCATTTGGAATGAATCCGCACGATAAAATGAGCCACCTTAAAAGTGCAGAGATAATAATAGAGCATGTTAGAAATGGTGTTAAAATGGCACAAAAATATAAACTCCCCGCTCCTATTATAGAGTTTATTGAAACTCACCATGGAACTACAAAAGCAAAATATTTTTATATAAAACATAAACAGGAAAATCCGGGCAAGAAAATTGATGAAAGTACGTTTATATATCCAGGTCCACTTCCAAAATCGAAAGAAGCAGCAGTTGTTATGCTAGTTGATGGAATTGAGGCAGCGTCAAGAAGTTTGCCTGAAAAAACTTATGACATCCTTAAAGAGTTAATAAATAATATGGTTAATCAAAAAATAAAGGATAAACAGTTAGATAATTCGGAACTTACCTTTAAAGATATAAATGTTATTAAAGAAACATTATTAAATAAATTAATTACAATTTATCATATCAGAATAGAATATCCGAAAGAGGAAAAAGAATAAATTAACTATGTTTACAAAAAATTAGAGCTATTTACAATTTACAAACTCAGAAAATGAAAATATTAAAAAATTTATTAATACTGTTGGTAACATTGTTGTTTCTAACCAATTGCGAGGACGAACCACTACCACCAACAGAAGAAGATGAAGGCTTAATAACAACCCAGAAAATAAATATCTTTATTGAGGATATTATGGAGGATGTTTATTTATGGGCAGCTGAAACGCCAGATTTAGATCCACTAACAGAAACAGATTCTGAAGCATATTTTGATAAAATGGTTTACTCTGATGAAGATAAATGGTCGTATATAACAGATGATATTGATGCACTAGAAAACAGTTTTTCTGGGATTGAAACCTCATACGGATGGTCACTAGCATTCGGTCGCTTTTCAAACACTGATAATCTTTTTGCTATTGTTGAATTTGTTTATCCAAATACACCTGCCGCCGAAGCTGAATTACAAAGGGGAGATATTGTTATTGGAATGTCGGGAGGAGATATTACAGAAGAAAATTACATGGATTTATTATATGGAGAAAGCCTTTCGGTAACACTCGGAATTATATCTGACGGAGGGATTGGTCCAAGTTCAAATATTAGTATGACTGCAGAAGAACTGCATTTAAATCCGGTGGTTTTCACAAATATAATTGAGCATGGCGGACGCAAAATAGGATATATTTTTTATGCACAATATATAGCTGAATATAATGCAAGTTTAGACACAGCTTTTCAGCATTTAATAAATGAAAATGTTACTGATTTAGTTCTCGACTTAAGATATAATCCGGGTGGTGGAACAGTTGCGGCTCAACACCTTTGCAGCTCGATTGCTCCTTTAGATGCTGTAAACAATGAGCGTACTTTAGTATCATTTCGTTGGAATGATGGGTACCAAGAATATTGGGAATCGAACAATATTACCAGTCAACTTAAAATTAATTTTATCGATGATGTTCCGCATAAAATGGATCTAAATAATCTTTATGTTTTAACAGGAACCGGAACAGCTTCTGCCTCTGAATTAACAATTACAGGACTAAAACCATATATGATGGTTAAAACTATTGGAGCTACTACTTACGGAAAATATACAGCATCGATAACCTTTAAACCAGAAGACATTTATGACAGCAAGAGCTACTACGAAGAATTTGATAATTGGGGACTTCAGCCAATTGTATTACGTTATGCCAATTCGCAAGGAGTAACAGATTTTAAAGATGGTTTTATGCCAGACATTCCGGTAAAAGATATATTAATGGATGATTATGAAAAAGAGGAATATGTAATGCAATTAGGTAATAAAGAGGAATCGTTACTAAAAGCTGCACTAGAAGAAATAACTGGTTTTGAAGTTATTTCAATGTCAACAAAAAGTGCAATTAAGGCACCTGAATATACTTTGTTCGATCGTGGATTTTCGAAATTTGACATAAATAAAAGAGAGCTTGTTATTGATCATTTGAAAAAAGATTTTTTAAAGGAATTGTACTAAAAAATTGTAACCTTTGAAAATAATTTATTTTGAAAAAATAGAAATTATTGATGGCTATAAACTAAACTCTGTCCATAAGTTTAAAATATTTAATATTGATAGAACCTGAAATCTACTCTAAACAGCTTTAAAATTAAAAAATATGCACGTTAATAATTCAATACTACTTTCAAATTTTTATACCCTGTTTTGCTAACTTTTAATTTTGTTTTATCGTGAAGAATTACAATATACGACTCTTTTTCGTATTGCTGAATTTCGTTAATTTCATCAACTTTAACAATGTACGAACGATGAATACGTGTATAATCTTTAGGATTTAAGGCTGACTCGAAATATTTCATTGTCTTCTGTTTCAGATGTTTGCCTGTTTTTGTATAAATCATTACATAATCGTCCATAGACTCGATATAACGAATCTGATCAACCGGAATAATACTAATTTTATGGCGGTCTTTTACCACAACTCTATCGAGAAATTCCTCGCGTGGAAAGTTGCTAATTTTTTCTGCTACATCAGAGATTTTACCTTCACTTTCAATTTTTGAAGCAACTTTATCTACCGCTTCAAAAAGTCGCTCTTTCGAATATGGCTTCAATAAATAGTCGGCGGCATTAAATTCAAAAGCTTTTAAAGCGTACTTATCATACGCCGTTGCAAAAATAATTTGCGGCTTGTATTCCAACAGTTCAAGCATTTCGAATCCGGTAATTTTGGGCATCTGAATATCCAGAAATACTAAATCAGGTTTTAATTCATTAATAGTTTTTATACCCTCAAAACCATTTTCACATTCGGCAATAATTTCGATTTTATCATTATTTTTTAAAAACGATTTCATTAAACTCCGGGCTAATTCTTCGTCCTCAACTATTATTGTGCGCAATTTTTCAGTCATGTTATTTTTAATTTTGCGGTACTGATAAAGTTACAGTAAATTTATTATTGTCGCTATTTGTTTGCAATAAATGTGGATTACCATAGATAACCTGTAAACGTTCGCGAATATTTCTTAAACCAATTCCCTCTCCTTTTTTACTCTGTACATTGGGATCAAAAGTATTACTAATAGTTATTTCAAGCACCTTGCTATTACACTTGCAATGAGTAATAACATCAACTGTTTCGGTTGCCTCATAAACTCCATATTTAATAGCATTTTCATACAAGGGTTGTAAAATCATATTCGGTATTTCAGCATTTGAACAACCGTCTTCAATTTCAAAAACCGGATTTAGTTTGCTTCCAAACCTTACTTTTTCAATGTTTAAATAGAGCTTATTATTCCCCAATTCCTGCTGAAAAGAAACCATCTCTTTTTGGTTGTGTTTTAATGAGTAACGCATCAATTGAGAAAGATTTATTACCATTTCTTGCGCCCTTGCAGGATCGGTCATTGTTAACGACGAAATACTATTCAAACTATTAAATAAGAAATGCGGATTTATTTGAGATTTCAGGGCATGTAATTCGGCCTCTTTAACAAGTGAAATTAGTTTGCTTTCATTTATAACTTTCTCTTTAAAACCCTGATAATAATTTACGGCATAAAAGAATATTACGTAAATAATGTAGAGCATGTAACCAAAGAATATGCGAACAACAATAATCTTTTTAATCCACTCATCAGAATCGGAGTGTAAAAGTTTAATAATTACCACTCCAAAATACATCCATATAAAAACGATAATTGATGCTGCAATTAAATGAGCAAAAAGAATATTTGAAACGCTATGATCTTCGAGTGTTGTAAATTTTATTACATACCAAATTGCCGAACCAATTAATGCATAAGTAATTACAAACGAAAAAACTTCAACTATACTTATTCCAAACGAAACACCACTAACAAAAGTAGAAATCATTACCATTGCAGAGCCTGCTACCAACCAAAAAAGCCCGTAATAAATTGCCAATCGCGGATTAGTTATAAATGGGTGTCGGAGCTCCATTTTTAATATTTTACTTCTATTGCACCAAAAGCAGAAAAACCTTTAATAATTAATATTTTTGATGGGTTAGAAATTGTTTGATTAAATGAAGAACCTCGTTTATCGGAGAATGCTCCAAAAATTGCTGTCACTTCATTTTTAACAGTCCAATCGGGCGGAACTTTAAATTCGCAGGCCCCAAAAACACTAACACAATCAACCACAGCTCCATTTTCCGAAAGTCCAGCTTGTCTTAAATCATACTCAGCCCCGCCAAACATAGAAGTTATTTTTCCTCCATTAAAATTCTGCGAATTCACAAAAACTTCTCGCCCGCCAAAAATTACAAAATCATCGAAATAATCCATTCCAAATGTACCTGTTTCAACATTTACCGGACCTTCGGTTTTTTTCCTTCCATGTGTAATTAAAAGTATTACACCAATTCCAATAATTATTAGTGGCCACCCAATTTTTCTAATTTCATACGGAATGGTAACTATCTCGGGGATAAGAAAAAAACTACCAATAACTATTAATACGTAGCCCGAGGTTTTATTGCCTCCAATTAACGAAAACACACCAATTCCGATTAATAGCATTTGCCACGAAATAAGAATATCGTCTAAAAAGCTAGGTATTAAACCCAATTTTTCTAGTATCCAAAAAGCTCCGATAGCAATTAAAAATACTCCGAAGTAAACTCTTTTGTTTGATGAAATATGCTTTTCCATTTTTTTGAATTTATGGTTTTTAAATCTATATATTATTAAATTATATTCTACGAACAGCCATAGCCACACCAATTCCTATTAATAAAACTGGCAAAAGTAATGAGATTGAAATTCCTGGAATAAAAAACAATTTAGGAAGAATAAATATTCCACCTACAATTATGAAAACTAAACCAAGTGAACGTTTCCCGGCGAGTAATACTCCGCCAATAATTATAAAAATCATTGGCCACGAAAAAATGAAATGACTAAATCGATAAAGAACCTGTCGTAAAGGATAAAAAATATTATCTAAAATAAATTGAGGAAACTCATAATAAATACCAAGTTGTTTGAGCGCCCAAAATACTCCAATTCCAATTAGAACAAAAGCAAAAATAACTCTTGAATTATTTTTATGTGGTCCGTTACTCATTTCACCTTTTTTTAGTTTATTCATCCAAAAGTATAAAACCTCAAAAAATATGACACTTCGTTTCGGTTAATAAAGGTTATTTGTCGGTAAAAGAATTTTTGCCCAAGCAGCCATAAAATACTAAACAACATCAATTTTCCCTGTAATTTAGAATGAGGAAGGAATAAGAAATCTCTTTTCAAATTGATAGAGATTTCCCCTCCTTCATCGTAGAATTGACAATTAATACCTTTATATTAAATTTAGTTGCTATTTTTTCTTCTGCGCTTTTGCCCACGAATCGCGCAAAGGAACAGTGCGATTAAATACTAGGTTTTTGTTAGTTGAATCAGAATCTACATTAAAATAACCAAGTCTTTCAAACTGAAAATTATCTAATGGGTTGGCATCTTTCACAAATGGTTCTATATAACATTCAGGCAATACCTGTAACGAATCAGGATTCATAAATTCCTTAAAATCAATATCTTTATGACCATCAGGATTCTCATCATTAAATAATCTATCATAAAGTCGAACTTCCGACTTAACGGCATGTTCAACCGAAACCCAATGTAAAGTTGCTTTAACTTTTCTGCCATCAGGCGAGCTGCCTCCTTTTGTTGCAGGATCGTAGGTACAATGCAACTCTATTATTTTACCATTTGCATCTTTAATAACGTCGTTACAAGTAATATAATATGCATAACGTAAACGCACTTCGCGTCCGGGTCCCAATCGGAAAAACTTACGTGGTGGGTCTTCCATAAAATCATCGCGCTCAATATAAAGTTCGCGAGAAAATGGCACTTTGCGTTTCCCCATTTCCGCATCCTCCGGATTGTTTACCGCATCCAACTCTTCCGACTGATTTTCGGGATAGTTTGTAATTACAACTTTTAACGGATTTAAAACTCCCATAACACGCTGAGCAGTTTTATTTAGATGATTTTTCAAACTAAACTCTAAAAGCGAAACATCAATCATTCCATTCACTTTTGTAACCCCTATTTTATCAGAAAAATTACGAATAGATTCAGGCGTATAACCACGTCGGCGCAATCCCGAAATAGTGGGCATCCGCGGATCGTCCCAACCATTTACATGACCATCTTTTACCAACTCCAACAATTTACGCTTACTCATTACCGTGTATGTAAGATTCAAACGGGCAAACTCAATTTGTCGCGGACGATAATCGGTCTCCTGTAACTGGTCAACAAACCAATCGTACAACGGCCTGTGCACTTCAAACTCCAATGTGCAAATTGAATGTGTAATTCCTTCCCAATAATCGCTTTGTCCGTGAGCAAAATCGTACATCGGATACACACACCATTTATCTCCTGTACGATGATGATGTGCTTTAATTATTCTATAAATAAAAGGATCGCGCATGTGCATATTTGGCGATGCCATATCTATTTTTGCTCGTAAAACATGAGTTCCTTCATCAAATTCGCCTGTATTCATTCTCGAAAACAGATCTAGATTTTCATCTACCGAACGATTTCTAAAAGGGCTTTCAACTCCAGAACGTGTTGGTGTTCCTTTCTGACTGGCAATTGTTTCAGCATCCTGATCGTCAACATAAGCTTTGTCATCTTTAATTAGTTGAATGGCAAATTCATGAAGCTTTCCAAAATAATCTGAAGTGTAATACAAATGCTCTTCCCAATCGAACCCAAGCCAGCGTACATCTTCCATAATAGATTCAACATACTCGGTCTCCTCTTTCGAAGGATTTGTATCGTCGAAACGCAAGTTTGTTTTACCGCCAAATTTTTCACCAATTCCAAAATTCAAACAAATAGATTTTGCATGTCCAATGTGTAAATATCCATTTGGCTCAGGAGGAAAACGTGTGTGCACCCGACTCTCATTTTTACCTTGATTAAGATCCTCTTCAATTTGAAGATCAATAAAATTTGCTTTTTTTTGAATCTCAGAATTTTCTGAATTATTGTTTTTATCAGCCATTTATATATGTTTTACCTTGCGTTTACTCCTGCAAAATTAAAAAATGATTTGTGAGAACAATTAACACCTTATATTTTTATTGCCTTTAATCACTTATTTTTAATTTCGCATAAAAAAACAATGGGATTAATTGAAATTGAAGGAATGCATTTTTATGCTTATCACGGACATTTTGAATCGGAACAGATTGTTGGTAATGATTTTATAGTTGATCTACATATAACTACAGATTGTAAAAATGCAGCACTTTCGGACGATTTAAATGACGCACTCAACTATCAGGCAGTTTATACACTTGTAAAAAAAGAGATGGGAATAAAATCTCGTTTGCTGGAAAATGTTGCCAACAGAATTTTAGACACTCTTTTTGCAAAATTCCATAACCTTAAAAATGCCAAAGTAAAAGTTTCCAAAATGAATCCACCAATGGGCGGGCAAATTGGAAAAGTTAGTGTTACACTTTCGAGGTAATAAAAACATTATAATTTGATCAAACATAAAAAATCAGCTAGTCAAAATAATAACTAAACCTGACTTTTCCCAATTGTCTAGTAACAAAAGATTTCTATATTTGTCAGCCTAAATTCTTCTATTTTTTTAATAATTATAAAAATTGATATTATGCTAAAGGCACATCCTAAAGGACTGATGGTTCTATTTTTTACTGAAATGTGGGAACGGTTTGGCTATTACCTGCTTCTCGGAATTTTCACTCTTTATATGATTGCACCTGAAACAGCAACATTTGCTGGAAAAGGAATGAGTAATATGGAGGCTGCCGATATTTACGGGACATTTCTGGC
>DAOVTY010000331.1 GCA_030632865.1 Bacteroidota bacterium | reverse complement strand
GTTGAAATGCAGTTTCTTGCCGATGTATATTTGCTTTGCGAAAGTTGCGATGGCAAACGTTTTAAAGAGGATATTTTGGATGTTAGATATCAGGATAAAAATATTGACGACATTTTAAATATGACCGTAAATCAGGCAATCGAACTGTTTACTGTTGGCAAAAGTTCAACAGAAAAAAAAATCACCAAGCGGTTAAAACCTCTGCAAGATGTTGGTTTGGGATATATTAAATTGGGACAGAGTTCGAGTACACTTTCAGGAGGAGAGAGCCAGCGTGTAAAACTGGCTTCGTTTTTGGCTAAAGAGAAAGATTCTCCAACACTTTTTATTTTCGATGAACCAACAACCGGACTTCATTTTCACGACATAAAAAAATTATTAGACTCGTTCAATGCTTTAATTTCTCGTGGCCATTCAATAATTATTATCGAACACAACATGGAGATTATAAAATCGGCAGACTGGGTTATCGACCTCGGACCTGAAGGCGGAATTACCGGAGGAGAAATTATTTTTGAAGGAACACCAGAAGATTTGGTAAAAACTAAAAATTCATATACAGGAGAAGCACTAAAAGAAAAATTGAATTAAAAACTATTTATTTTCCACTGCTGCTTTCCCAACAGTTTCGGGTAGCCTTTTCCACTCGCGCCACAATATAAACCCAACTGCAATTGCCGACATTGTATCTGCAATTGGGTACGACAACCAAATTCCATCTATTCCCCAAAATCCGGGGAGTATTATCAACAGGGGAATTAACCCAATTATTTGTCGGAATAGAGTAGCAAACATTGCCAGTTTTGCTTTTCCCACAGCCTGAAAGAAATTAGAAGCAACCACCTGAAACCCGACAATCGGCAGGGCAAGTAATATTAAGCGAATTCCACGGACTGTAATGGAGTAAAGTTCTTCGCTGTCGTTATTAAATAGCTTAATAATTGCACCCGGAAATGCTTCGATTAAGACAAATGCGCCCACAGCAATTACTGTTGCTGCAATCAATGAAATGCGCAGAGTCTCTTTAATTCGTTCTACCGATTTTGCCCCAAAATTATAACCAATAATTGGTTGCGATGCCATATTTATTGCAACAATTGCCATAATAAAAAGTGTAACTACCGAGTTAATAATTCCCATTGCACCAACCGCGAGGTCGCTACCGTAAATTATTAATTTCTTATTCAGTAATCCCTGCACAAAACTATTGGCAATTTGCATTGTAAACGGCGCCATTCCAATTGCAACAATCTGGAATAATATTTTCCGGTTAACCCGAATGTTTATGTTGTGAAGTTTAATAACCGAACGTTTACTTTTAAAATGAGCGAGAACCCAAATCATTAATACAAACATCGAAATTACAGTGGCGTAAGCAGCTCCTTTTACGCCCATATCAAGCCAAATAATAAAAACAAGGTCTAAAATAATATTAACTACCGAGCTTAAAATCATTGAAGTCATGGCAATTTTTGCATTGCCTTCAGATCGGATCACGTTGTTCAACGAGAAGCCAATTACCATAAAAGCAGTGCCTCCAAGAATGATATTCAGATAATCATTTGCATATTGAAAAGTCTCCTCGGTTGCACCGAACGACCGTAGTATTGGTTCTTTTAAAAGATAGGTAACAACCATTATTACAGCAGAAACTGTAATCATTAAAAAGAAACCGGTTCCGAGGGTTTTTTCAGCCCCGTCAAAATCTTTCTTCCCTAAATTAATAGAAACATAAACTCCGGTTCCAATACCAATTAACATTCCAAAAGCCATCATTATCAACATCACCGGAAAAATAATTGATATGCCAGACAATGCTTCGGCACCAACTCCCTGCCCAATAAAAATACGGTCAACAATATTGTAAAGTGCATTTACAAATACACCAATAAATGCCGGAATAAAATATTTCAGCATTAGTTTACCAATCTTTGCTTCACCTAATTCGTTGATATTATTCATGAATTTGTAAATGTAAAAATTAATAAGGAAGATTTGAGAGGTCTCATTGTTTTAACCCCATTAAATGTAACTTTGCATCATAAATATTTTTAAAATGACATCAGAAAAAATAGATAAAAAAATAGAAGAGAATATGTTCTCATCAGAAACTGGGGTTGTAATATCTGCAATTAATTTAGTAAAAGAAAAAGGGAATAAACTTTATATTCCTCTACTTTTCGATTTGTTAAATTCGACCCCTGAGAAGGAGGTTGTTAATGAAATAAGTAAATTATTAGCAACAGTGAAAAATAAAGAGACGAAGGAAAGTTTTATTGACGCCATTACCGACGAAAAGTACAAATCTATTCGAAAAATAATTTTAACAACTTGCTGGCAAAACGGATTGGATTTTAGCAGCTATTTGCCAATTTTTGTAGATATAATAGTAAATG
>DAOVTY010000139.1 GCA_030632865.1 Bacteroidota bacterium | reverse complement strand
TGCGTTTTGTGTTTTTAGAAAATAATTGATAAAGCTCATTGTAATCTTGATTTAAAGAGAGCAAAAAGTTTTCTCGTGCTAAAAATTTAATCATTTTTATATTAGAAGTTGCACTATTTCCTGAGTTGATTTGAATATCGGAATACTTAAAATGTATAAGTAGTTTATCGTAAAATTTCTCTTTAATTATTTCTGTTGGACTTGGGAAAATCCCTAATTGCTGAGAGAAAAGTGGTTGATAGAGATACTTTATGCCCATTTTTTTTCTGTATGGAAGTGGCATAACAAATTCGTAATCGCCCCAAATCAGTGCATCCCATATTATTGCAGTCCTGTCGAGATGCCAATCGTACCCATAAATCCTACAATTTGAAGAATTATCAATACATTGATTCCATTTCTTAGAATCAATATTATCGTGCTTAATGTATCTTATTTCTGCTGATTTATTCATTTGCCCATTCAAATCCCAATTTATTTATCTTCTCGAAAAGCTGTTGATAACCTTCCCAAAGTCCTTTATTGTTAACTGTTTCGTTGTGCCAAATAGTTACAAAAGTACCTCCAACATTTTTAATTTCGTGTATAATATTTTCAATTTCGGTTAAAGCATCTTCTACCGAAAGTTGTAAATAGTGGCGAAGTGTACCATCCATAATCTGAAACGGAACAATTGACAAATTAGTTATTTTCTCTTTTTTTAAATCGTAAAAATAAAAGGGGGTGCAAATGCCAGCTCTAAATCCAGTTGTTGCCGAGTATCCCATTGTGTAATCTTCGGTAATTCCGGCTTTAATTAATTGGCGATATGTTTTCGGAAATTTTAATTGAAGATAATGTTGGCGGCTTTGTACAACCTCACTTTTACTAATCTTCTCTAAACGTGTTTTTTCCATTTTAACTTTGTACTCTCCTTCATTTTTACTGGATGCAAACGATGGATGAATTCCAACACTGTATTTTTCTTTTGTATTTTGAATCAGGTTTTTGTAATGTTTATTCCGGTACGATATATTTTTGTCGAATTGTTTATAATCTCCTAAAAGAAAAAAGAATTTTATTTTCTCTTCATTTCCTTTAAAAACGGAGTCAAGATATTCATACGAATCGTAAGGGTCTTTTTCTGTTCTAGTCAAAACTTTTAACCGCGATTTAAGCTCCGATAAATTGCCTTTTGCAACCGATTTTAATATCGCTCCCGAAGTTCTAATAAACCCCTTGTGTTTGTATGCCCATGCATTATCAACATCAATTGTAGAGATGAATTTAAAATTTCGTTTAGGGAATTTAAAATTTGGATACTTCTCTGTTAACTTTATAGCAAGCAGGTTTGCCCAAATATTTACAATGGGCTTTTTAAGCAAGTTATATTTTGTGAGAATACTTTTTTCAACTGGATATCTGCCAAATTTATCAAGTGTCTTTTCCGTGTATTCCTCGTATCGTGTAACTAAATAAAAAGAGGCTGCCAGCGGGTCGAATGGGAGTATTGAATCTTCGGAACTTTCAAAAAAATATTTTTCGCCATTGTACCAAACTGAATTAATAGTTGGAGTAACTAAAGTATTAGATTGCATTATTTGGTTTGGCTTGATGTAGAATTCATCGGTAAATTTCTTGAACGAATAGTTAATTTTGGGTAATGTTGAATTTTTAAAATCAGCAGAGTTAGAAGTAAGTAAAATTTCAACCTGAAGAATTTGTGTGAATATTAATTGAGTAATATATTTTATACGAGGAGTTATTTCTTCTGAAAAGATTAAAAGCATGTTTTGACTCTTAGTTAGTTTAACATTCCTTCATCAGCAAAACTTAAGTATTGGTTTTGCGCAATTATTATATGGTCGATTACTGAAATATCCATTATTTTAGCGGCGTCGTTTATTTTTTTTGTGATTTTCAAGTCGGCATCCGATGCTTGCATTGTTCCCGAAGGATGATTGTGACAAAGAATTAAAGAACTTGCCAGACTATTTATTGCCTTTTTTAAAATTAATCGAACATCAATAACAGTTCCTGAAATTCCGCCTTGACTAACCATGAAAGTTTCCAGAATTTTGTTGCCTCTATTTAAAAGCATTATCCAAAATTCTTCATGATTTAAATCGCCCAATATTGGTTGAAAATAATCAGCAGCATCTTTACTCCCAGTAATTTTATTTTCATTAAAAACATCGGCTTCTTTGCGACGTTTTCCTAATTCAAGAGCTGCCATAATAGTAACTGCTTTGGCCTCGCCAATTCCGTTAAATGTTTTTAAATAATCAATTCCTTTTCTGCCTAAATCATTTAAACTATTGTTGGTCGAAGTTAAAATTCTTTTAGATAATTCAACGGCAGTTTCGCTTGTGTTACCCGAGCCTATTAATATTGCAATTAATTCAGCATCTGTTACAAAACGCGAGCCTTTTAGAAGCATTTTTTCTCGGGGACGGTCTTCTACAGCCCACTCTTTTATATTTAGTTTTTTATAATCGCTCATTTTGCTACCGAGTTATTTCTAAAAGTAGCCATAATATTTGATTTCTAAAAGTAACAAATTGTAGATTGTTAAAATTGAGAGCACAAAAAAACCTCTCCAAATTTTTGGAGAGGTTTACTATATCGTAATCTCTTTTACTTACAATGCATTAACTTGTACCGCTAACTTCGATTTTAAGTTTGCCGCCTTATTTTTATGAATGATATTGTGTTTTGCCAATTTATCAATCATAGAAACTACACCGGTGTACAATTTTGCGGCCTCTTCTTTATCCGAAGTTTCGCGCAAATTTTTTACTGCATTACGAGTTGTTTTTGCGTAATACTTGTTGTGAACTCTTTTCTTTTCGTTCTGACGTATTCTTTTTAAAGCTGACTTGTGATGTGCCATTGTATTTTTGTCTTTATTAAATTGGTAGCCCGTAGGGGATTCGAACCCCTGCTACCAGGATGAAAACCTGGCGTCCTAACCCCTAGACGAACGGGCCAATCTATATTTCCCTTATTTTTTAGGGACTGCAAAAATACTTCATTTTTGTTATCCACCAAATTAATAAGAGATTTTTTTGTTCAACTCTAACCTTTTTCGTTAAATAGGTTATTTTTGAATTGAGCGATGCAAAGAAAATGATGTTTTTTGATTCTGCAAACCAAAGTTGAGTAAAAAACTAAATGAATAAGTTTTCTTAACGAAGCTCGAAATTTTCTCCAAGATAAACCCGGCGTACATCTTCGTCAGCTGCCAACTCTTCGGCTGTTCCTTCCTTTAAAATACTCCCCTCGAAAAGGAGGTACGAGCGATCGGTAATATTTAAAGTTTCGTGTACGTTGTGGTCGGTAATCAGTACTCCAATATTTTTTTCTTTCAGTTTCATTACAATTTGTTGAATATCTTCAACTGCAATTGGGTCAACTCCGGCAAATGGCTCATCTAATAATATAAATTTTGGATCTATGGCAAGTGCACGCGCTATTTCAGTCCTTCGGCGCTCTCCTCCAGACAGTTGAATGCCCTTGCTTTTTCTAATATGCTGAAGTCCAAATTCCGCTATTAATGTTTCAACTTTATCTCTTTGGTACTCTTTAGAATATTTTGTCATCTCTAAAACCGCTTTCAAATTATCTTCGATACTAAGTTTTCTGAAAACGGAGGCTTCCTGCGCTAAATATCCAATTCCTTTTTTAGCACGTTTATAAACGGGTAGTTTTGTAATATTCTCATCGTCAAGAAAAATTTTTCCTGAAAATGGTTGTACCAATCCAACTATCATGTAAAAAGATGTGGTTTTACCTGCACCATTTGGCCCAAGTAATCCAACAATCTCTCCTTGTTTTACATCAAAACTAACTCCTTTTACAACGGTTCGTTTGCGATATTTTTTTACAATATTTTCGGCTCTGAGAATCATTTCTTCAAATAACGTAATTTACTCCAACAATTACATCTCTTCCATTTCTTTTTCACGTTTTTTAACTACGCGACGCGAAATCATTATACCAATTTCGTATAAAAATACTAACGGAAAACATACCATTACTTGACTAAAAATATCGGGCGGTGTAATTACTGCCGAAAGTAGCAACATTATTACGTAGGCATGTTTTCTATAGGTTTTCATAAATTTTGGAGTTATTAGTCCTACTTTACTCAAAAAATATGAAAATATTGGAAGGAGGAAAACAACTCCTGCTGCCAACGAAATTGAAGTTACCGAGCCAATATATGATCTCAAATTAATCATATTTTCAACATCGCTACTTACTTGGTAAGTTCCAAGAAAATGTATGGATAAAGGGACAATGAGAAAATATCCAAAAAGCACTCCCATTAAAAATAGAATAGAAGTAAAAAAAACTGCACCTCCAGCATGTTGTTTTTCTTTGTCGTACAGAGCAGGTTTTACAAAGCGCCAGAATTCGTAAAAAACAACTGGCGATGCAATAATAAATCCGGCGATTATTGACACCAAAATATGCGTAGAAAATTGGCCTGCAATATTAATGCTTTGCATTTTAAGAGGAATCTGATTAATTTTTACGGCTTCGGAACCAACCAGATCACTGAGTTCTGAAAACATTCTATTTGTCCAAAATTCAGGCAGTCGAGGTCTTAATATTATAACATCAAAAATAAATGCCTTCATTACAAATGCGACAATTGCAAATATAAAAATAGCTCCCGCCGATCGTACAATGTGCCATCGTAATTCTTCGAGGTGTTCCAAAAAAGACATCTCAGCTTTTTTGGGCTTGGGATTTTTCTTCTTTGTAGTTTGCTCTTCTCGTGTTGTATCTTCGTTCATGAAATTAAAATTTATTTTGAAAAAACTTTACAAATATAGATACTTATTGATATTTGTTGCTTTTCAGTCCTCCAAATCTTTTAAAGATTAATAATTATTATAAAAAATGTGAAAAGTTATTGTCATTTCACTTACTTTTAATAATTTAGAATTCGTGAATAGGGAATATTAGGAGAAAGAAATAGAAATTTTTGTGATGAAGGACAATTCGTTAATAGATAAATTACAACACCATTTTGGCTTCGACAGGTTTAAAGGTAAGCAAGAAGAGGCAATAAAAAATGTAATAAGTGGTAATAATACTTTTGTATTAATGCCAACAGGAGGAGGGAAATCTTTAATTTACCAGCTACCTGCACTTATACTTGATGGAACTGCAATTGTAATTTCGCCACTTATTGCCTTAATGAAAAATCAGGTTGATGCGATTCGTGGTGCGCAGGCTGAAGATAATGTGGCTCATTTTTTAAACTCGTCTCTTACTAAAACAGCAATTCAGGAAGTAAAAAATGATGTATTAAATGGTAATACAAAACTATTGTACGTTGCTCCGGAATCGCTAACAAAACAAGAGAATATTGATTTTCTTAAAAAGATTAAAATTTCGTTTTATGCAATTGATGAGGCTCACTGCATCTCGGAGTGGGGGCACGACTTTAGACCTGAATATCGCAGAATTAGACCAATTGTTGAAGAGATTGGACATGCCCCAATAGTTGCTTTAACTGCAACTGCAACTGCAAAAGTGCAGCACGATATACAGAAAAATCTGGGGATATTAGGTGCCAAAATTTTTAAGGCTTCATTTAATCGCTCAAATCTCTATTACGAGGTGCGACCAAAAGTTAAAACAGAAACGCAAATAATAAAATTTATTAAGCAAAACGATGGCAAATCGGGTATAATATATTGCTTAAGTCGGAAAAAAGTTGAAGAAATTGCCGGTGTTTTACAAGTGAATGGAATTAAAGCATTGGCGTATCATGCAGGGATGGATGCAGCGACACGCTCCGGAAATCAAGATAAATTTTTGATGGAAGATGTTGACGTAATTGTAGCTACAATTGCATTTGGAATGGGAATTGACAAACCAGATGTTCGTTTTGTAATTCATTATGATATCCCCAAAAGTTTAGAAGGTTATTATCAGGAAACTGGCCGTGCCGGACGAGATGGAGGAGAAGGGAAGTGTATAACTTTTTATAGTTATAAGGACATTCAGAAACTTGAAAAATTTATGCATGGCAAACCGGTTGCGGAGCAGGAAATTGGGAAACAATTGTTATTGGATACTGTTTCTTATGCAGAATCTGCTATTTGCCGACGAATAATATTGCTTCACTATTTTGGAGAGCATTACAAACCAGATAGTTGTGGTAATTGCGATAATTGTTTAAATCCGAAAGAGCAAATTGAAGCGATGGACGAAGTAGTTCGATCGTTAAAAACAATGCTAGAAGTAAACGAAAAGTACAAAGCAGATCACGTCGCCAATATTTTAATTGGAAATAGAACGGCAGCAATAAAATCTTTTAAACACGATACTTTAAGATGTTTTGGAACAGGAAAAGACCATGACGAGCGTTTTTGGAATGCCGTATTTCGCCAATCGATGGTTGCCGGAATAATTAATAAAGACATTGAAAATTACGGGTTATTAAAAGTTACACAAAAAGGACACGATTTTATAGCTAATCCAACAAGTTTTATGTTGGTTAAAAATCATGAGTACGAAGAGGAAGACGATTCTGGCAATTCGTATGGAGGTGCACCTTCTGGTGGAGCAAGTGGAGATCCACAGCTGTTCTCAATATTAAAAGATCTTCGGAAAAAGATTGCAAAAAAACACGACCTGCCACCTTTTGTGATTTTTCAGGATCCTTCATTGTCAGATATGTCGATTCAGTATCCAATTACTTCAGAAGAACTTCAGCATATACAAGGTGTGGGACAAGGAAAAGCCAAAAGGTACGGTAAAGATTTTGTAACGCTGATTAAGAGATATGTTGAAGAAAATGAAATTGAACGCCCAGAAGATTTGGTTGTAAAAACAGTGGCTAATAAATCGAAATTAAAAGTTTTTATTATTCAAAGTATCGACAGGAAAATTTCGTTTGAAGATATTGCAAACTCAAAAGGAGTAGAGGTAAAAGATGTGATTTCGGAGGTGGAAGCAATTGTAAATTCTGGAACGAGATTGAATATTGATTACTATATTAATGATATTCTAGACGAAGATCATCAAGATGAAATTTTTGATTATTTCAGAGAGGCAGAAGTTGATTCGGTGCAGGATGCACTCGACGAACTTGGTGAAGACGAATATACAGAAGAAGATATTAGGTTAATACGGATTAAATTTTTCTCCGATTTAGGAAATTAGGATTAATTATCAATCTCCTTTTAATTGATTCACAACCCTTTTAATATATAAATTATTATTTTTGCACGATTTTTTTAATTGATTTACATACATAATATTAATATGACAGTAGCCGTAAAAGAAAATTTAGATTATAAAATTGCTGATATAAAATTGGCAGATTTTGGAAGAAAAGAGATAATAATTGCTGAAAAAGAGATGCCCGGATTAATGTCGATTAGACGTAAATTTGGTTCATCGAAGCCATTAAATGGAGCAAGAGTTATGGGTAGCCTTCATATGACTATTCAAACTGCAGTTTTAATTGAAACTTTAGTTGAGTTGGGAGCAGATGTGCGTTGGGCCAGTTGTAATATATTTTCTACACAAGACCATGCCGCTGCCGCAATTGCCGAAGCAGGAGTTCCTGTTTTTGCATGGAAAGGCGAAACACTTGAAGAGTATTGGTGGTGCACAAAAGAGGCTCTTAGTTTCCCCGGAGGGAAAGGTCCACAACTTATTGTTGACGATGGAGGAGATGCTACTCTTTTAATACACAAAGGATTTGCAGCTGAAAAAGATGCTACTGTTTTAGATGTAAAACCTGAAAGTATTGAAGAGGGTGAAGTTCTTAACTTGTTAAAGAAAACTTTGGCTGAAGACAATCAAAAATGGCATCGCACGGTTGCAGAATGGAAAGGTGTTTCTGAAGAGACAACAACAGGTGTTCACCGTCTGTATCAAATGTTCGAAAATGGAGAACTACTTATTCCTGCCATTAATGTAAACGATTCGGTTACAAAATCTAAATTCGATAATTTATATGGTTGTCGCGAATCGCTTGCCGATGGGATAAAACGTGCTACAGATGTAATGCTTGCTGGTAAAGTTGTAGTAGTTGCCGGTTATGGAGATGTTGGAAAAGGCTGCGCACATTCTATGCGAACTCACGGGCCACGAGT
>DAOVTY010000030.1 GCA_030632865.1 Bacteroidota bacterium | reverse complement strand
TATAACGAACCTCGCCACTTAAAAAGTCCTGGAATTTAGTCCAGTCCGGCTCTTTCGAATCCAATTGGAATGGGTTCTTTCCTTCTTCTTCCAGAAGCGGATTATGACGGAAAAGTGACCAGTAACCAGCCTCAACAGCTCGTTTTTCTTCATCCTGAGTTTTACCCATTCCTGCTCGTAAACCGTGACTAATACACGGCGAATATGCAATAATTAGCGATGGTCCCGGATATGCTTCAGCCTCTTTTAGTGCTTTGAAATATTGCGATTGATTAGCTCCCATTGCAACTTGTGCAACATAAACATAACCGTAGCTCATCATCATTGCACCAAGGTCTTTTTTACGTATTTTTTTACCTGATGCTGCAAATTTAGCAACTGCTCCAACTGGTGTGGCTTTCGATGCCTGACCTCCGGTATTTGAATAAATCTCGGTATCCATAACCAGAATGTTAACATCCTGACCACTTGCCATTACGTGATCTAAACCACCGAAACCAATATCGTATGCCCAGCCGTCTCCACCAAATACCCAAATCGATTTTTTAATCAGGTATTGTTTTAGTTTGACTATCTCTTTTGCATCTTCGTTATTGCTTTGTGTAATTACATCTAAAACTTTTTTAGTTGCTTTTACAGATGCATCAGCATTTTCTTTGCCGGCAATCCATTCAGTATAAACCTCTTTTTCAGCATCCGAAGCACCATTGCTTAGCGCATTTTGCATAATAAATTCAATGCGGTCGCGTTGTGCCTGAACTCCTTCAGCAAAACCAAAACCATACTCTGCATTATCTTCGAAAAGTGAATTTGCCCAAGCAGGTCCCTGTCCTGAATCTTTATTCTTGCAATATGGAGTTGCCGGAGCAGAACCACCATAAATTGAAGAACAACCTGTAGCATTGGCGATCATCATTCTTTCGCCGTATAACTGGGTAATTAATTTTATGTAAGGAGTTTCTCCACAACCTGCACAAGCTCCGTGGAACTCGAATAGTGGCTGAACAAACTGCGAGTTTTTAACCGATTTAGTTCTGTCAACAACATCCTCTTTTAACGATACTTCATCTACCATGTAGTCCCAACGTTCAATTTCGTCTTGCTGAGTACCGAGTGGTTTCATAACCAACGATTTCTCTTTCGACGGACAAACATCGACACAGTTACCACAACCTGTACAATCGAGTACGCTAACCTGAATTTTGAAATTCAAACCACCAAATACTTTTGCAGGTTTTGCTCCAATTACTGCTGTTCCGTTGGGCGCAGCCTGAGTTTCGGCTTCGTCTAATAAGAACGGACGAATTGCAGCGTGCGGACAAACATAAGCACATTGGTTACATTGGATACAATTATCGGCTTGCCATTCAGGAACATTTACCGCAATCCCACGTTTTTCGTAAGCTGCGGTTCCAAGAGGGAAAGTACCATCTTCGCTACCTACAAAAGCAGAAACCGGAAGATTGTCACCACGTTGTCCGTTAATTACATCAACAACATTTTTAATAAAATCAGGGCGTTTAGAGTCTTTATCTGAATCTGACGGAACGATAGCTTTCCACTCAGAAGGTATTTCAACAGAAACAACATTTTTACCACCTGCTTCAACAGCAGCATAATTCATTTTTACAATATGCTCGCCTTTTTTACCGTACGATTTTACAATTGCAGTTTTCATTTGGTCAACCGCAGTTTCGAAAGGAATTACACCGGTAATTTTGAAAAATGCCGACTGCATAATTGTATTGGTACGAGTTCCCAAACCTAAATCTTCACCCAACTTTGTTCCATTGATGATGTAGAATTTGATTTCGTTTTCCGCCATATATTTTTTCATTCCATCAGGAAGACGATTCTTTGTTTCCTCTGCATCCCAAATGGAGTTCATCAAAAACGAACCGCCTTTTTTCAATCCTTTTAAAACATCGTATTGATTAATGTATGCAGGAACGTGACATGCAACAAAATCGGGAGTGGTTACTAAATAAGTTGAGCGAATTTGTTTATCGCCAAAACGAAGGTGAGAACAAGTAAAACCTCCCGATTTTTTCGAGTCGTATTCGAAATATCCCTGACAAGATTTATCGGTAGCATCACCAATAATTTTAATCGAGTTTTTGTTTGCGCCAACAGTTCCATCAGAACCCAAACCATAAAATTTAGCTTGGTAAGTTCCTTTGGGAGTTATATTAATTTCTTCTTTTAATGGAAGAGATTTGAACGTTACATCATCAACAATCCCAATAGTAAAATCAGCTTTTGGCTCATTTCTTTCAAGGTTTTCGTAAACCGACATAATTTGTGATGGAGTAGTATTTTTAGAACCTAATCCGTAACGTCCGCCAATAATAATTGGGGCATTTTCTGTTCCATAGAAATGCGAACGGATATCTAAAAATAGTGGTTCGCCACCAGCTCCCGGCTCTTTTGCACGGTCTAAAACAGCAATTCTTTTTACTGATTTAGGTAGAGCTTCAATGAAATATTTTGCTGAAAATGGGCGGAATAAGTGAACTATAACTAAACCAACTTTTTTACCTTGAGCAGTTAAATAGTCGATTGTTTCGCGAATGGTTTCTGTTGCAGAACCCATTGCAATAATAATGTTTTCAGCTTCAGGGTCGCCATAATAAGTAAATGGACGATATTTTCTACCTGTCAATTCGCTAATTTGATCCATGTAATCTGCTACAATATCAGGTACTGCATCGTAAAATTTATTTGAAGCCTCTTTTGCCTGGAAGAAAATATCAGGGTTCTGAGCTGTTCCTCGAGTTACTGGATTTTCTGGATTTAATGCACGGTTGCGGAATTCTTGCAAAGCTTCCTGATCTACCAATGGTATAATATCCTCCATTTCAATGGCTTCGATTTTCTGAATTTCGTGCGAAGTTCTGAATCCATCAAAAAATGCAAGAAATGGAATTCTTGATTTAAGTGTAGCCAAATGAGCAACACCAGCTAAATCCATCTCTTCTTGTACCGAGCCTGCTCCAATCATTGCCCAACCAGTTTGGCGCGCGGCATAAATATCGCTGTGGTCGCCAAAAATAGAAAGAGCATGACCTGCTAAAGCACGTGCACTTACGTGAAAAACGGTTGGCAATAATTCGCCGGCAATTTTATACATATTCGGAATCATTAACAATAATCCCTGCGATGCAGTGTAAGTAGTAGTTAAAGCTCCAGATTGCAAAGCCCCGTGAACAGCACCAGCAGCACCACCTTCACTTTGCATTTCTGCCAAACGAACCGGGCGGCCGAACATATTTTTTCTGCCAAAAGCAGCCCACTCGTCAACATATTCTGCCATTGTTGATGAAGGGGTAATTGGGTAGATACATGCTACCTCGCTAAACATGTAACTAATATGCGCTGCTGCATAATTCCCGTCGCACGTAATAAATTTTTTCTTTTTTGTCATTTCAAATTCTTTATTCTTATGTATAATATTTAAAATTATTTTCAGTCTAATATAAAAACCCAAATAGCCATAAAGGTATTTTATTCCCTTCGCCAATTTCAATAACGTCCGATGCTGCAATTATATCAGAACCAGGGTCTAGTTTTCTTCCTCCCACAATAAAATTATGTTTGTTGTTTACACAAAAGTCGGCATTTCGTGATATTTTCAGTTTGTTCTTATAGCCTACTTGATTGTAGAAGAACGTTTGTCGCAAATTTAAATTACCTGTATTATTTGGGGCAATTGCATAAATTAAATTTGTATTATGTAAATAAACCTTGTCAGGTTTTTTCATTAAATCCTCGTCTCCATTTGAATAAAGTAGGTGAATTAGTTTTGCATTTTTCAAGTATTTCAAGTAATTCATAACCGTTGCTCGCGATGTTTGAACGGCAGCTGCTAATTTACTAATATTTGGTGTAAACGGAGCCTCTGTTGCAATAATGTGCAAAAGCTTTCTTAATTTCGAAAGGTATTTTAATTCAATTTGATTTATATACGGTACATCAATTTCCAATGCCAGATTTATATGTTTTAATAACCGATCTACATAAAAGTTACGGTCGTCTATAAAATATGGGAAATAACCATGTTTTAAATAATCATCGAAAAAGGCAAGTGGGCGAATTTCTGCTACTATTTTTTTTGCAATTTCAACATGGTTGTCAATAATCTCATCAAAACTATAATAGTTGTAATTATTGCCGGTTTGGTGTTTTAAATATTCTCTGAACGATAATCCTTCAAGATGATTAATATTTGCAATACCATTTAAATCAGGGTTGTTTTCAGCAATACGAAGTACTGGTGACGAAGTGAAAATAATCTTTAAATCAGGAATTTCGGTAACACATTTCTTTAAATCTTCAGACCAATTTGGATATTTCTGAATTTGATCTAACAATAATACTTTACCACCTCGTTTTGCAAATTCATCGGCAAATGAACTTATTTTACGCTTAGTGAAATAGAAATTATTAAGATTTATATAGAGAACATCGTTAGATTCTGGGTACATTTTGCGGATATAATCGAGCAAAAATGTAGTTTTTCCAACTCCTCTAAAACCCTTTATGCATATGAGTTTTTCGTTCCAATCTATATCATTTAAAAGCTCTCTTTTAATTGTAGACTTAGTGCTTCCGAGCAACGATTTTTGTGTATGTTGAAAGAATTCCAAATTCTATTTTTTTGCAAAAGTAATCACTTTTGAATAATTATTGTAATCTGTACATAGCAAAAATGCAAAAATGTTGTAATTTATAACTAGTAAAAATAATAAATATTTGAAATTTGATAATTGCTTAAAGTACCGTTTAAAAATTATTAATTTTGCAGAAAATTTATATATAAATGCAAAACAAGCCTGAGCTTCTTTTACCTGCCGGAAATATAGAATCTTTTTATGCTGCTTTAGAAGGTGGTGCCGATGCTATCTATATGGGACTTAAGCAGTTTAATGCACGCGGGAGAGCACGTAATTTTACAAATACACAATTGATTCCTCTTCTTAAAGTGGCAAAAACTAAAAATGTAAGAGTTTATATTACTTTAAATACAGTTATCAAAAATCAGGAAATTCCGGCTTTATTAGATTACTTGCATTTTCTTAATGTTTCAGGTGTAGATGGTATTATTATTCAAGATTGGGGAGTCTATTATATTGCCAAAAGGTTTTTCCCTAAATTGAAATTGCACGCAAGCACTCAACTTGGAATTCATAACTCACTAGGGGCAAATTTTTCTGAAGGAATAGGATTTGAACGCGTTGTTCTTGCTCGAGAGTTAACACTAAGTGAGTTAAAATCTATTTCACAAAAAAGCAGTGTGCAAACCGAAGTTTTTATTCATGGTGCACTTTGCTATTCGTTTTCGGGAATGTGTTTATACAGCAGCTATGCTGGTGGGCGAGGAGCAAATCGTGGTTTGTGTACGCAGCCTTGCCGACGTGTTTATACAACTCCAAAAAAAGAAAAATATCTGTTTAATTTAAAAGATAATCAGGCAATAGATTATATAGATGAATTGACAAAAATAGGAGTCTCTAGCCTTAAAATTGAAGGCCGAATGAAATCGGGGGAATACACTTACCGGGTTGCGAAAGCTTATCGTTTAACATTGGATGATGCCGAAAATATACCTACTGCCAAAAAATTACTCGACCTTGATTTTGGACGAGAAAAAACGAGTTATTTTTTAGGGAAGGATGTTCAAAGTGCTGTTTCTAATAGAACAGTTGCCGGTGTTTTATTGGGAAGAGTAAAGCAAATAAAAGGCTCTCATATTTTATTTTCATCGAAAATGAAAATAGAACCAGGATTTCGTTTAAGATTTCATATTCCGAATACCGAAAAGCAAGAAACTGTTAAAGTTAGGTGGGTTGAAATGGAAAATGGGCTTTATAGTGTTGATGCCGGCGAAAAGATAATTAAGCCACACAGCGAAGTTTACCTGTCGGGAATTAACGATATTAAATTCCCCTCGAAAATTGATGAAACAAATTTTAAAAAAATAGGTCAATTATCTTATGGCATTAAGAAAAGGTTTCTTGCGGAAATAGAAAGTAAAAGTACTCAGCAAAAAGAGGAGATTTATTTTCGTATAAACTCGTTGGAGTGGTTACGTAAAATTAATTTAAATGAGTTGGATGGACTTTTTCTGTCTTTCTCGAAAATTATATGGAGTCGATTCAATCCAAATGTACCATTTATTCAAAAATTTAGAAATAAAATATATGTTGAATTGCCAAAATTTATTCCTGAAGATTCAATTATTTTTTATTCTGATTTGATCGCTAAAATGGCTAATAACGGAATTCGAAATTTTGTAATAAGCCACCTTTCTCAGAAACAGTTGATTCCAAAAAACTGCCGAATTGTTACAAATGAAAATGTGTATGTTTTTAACGATGCCGCCTCGAAATGTATAAATAGTGAGGGTATTAAGATATTTAGTTATCCACAGGAAATTGATTTTGAAACACTCTTCTCACTATCTAACCGAGATGGAATTGTGCCTGTTTATTTTCATCCCGAGCTATTTCATTCGCGTATGCCAATTGCTGCTGGAGATGATAATGATTTAAAAGATGATACAAATATTAAGTTGGCAAGGCACAGACGAAATGGAATAACTTCAATTGTACCAGATACTCCAGTGGCTATTTTTCAATCAAAAAATAAGCTTAAAAATAATGGATTCTATCGATTTTTAATTGATGTTAGTTACGAGTCTCCATCTAAAAATAGAATGAAAACATTAAAATCGCGTTTGCTTCGCTCAGAGCAAATTCAGCCATCAACAACATTTAATTTTGCCAAGGGGTTGAAGTAGAATGGGAGAAAGTTGTTGTAAGAAGTTGTCATTGTTATCGTAGTTGTCATTTTAACAACGTCAATCTTTTTAACAACCTGACGGCAACGATATCTTCTTTTTCAAAAACTTTTTCCTAAATGACTAGTCAAAAAATATAATTTAAAGCAGGCCGTAAAAAATTAGCCTGCTTTAAATTATATTTTTACGCTATTTCTATAGTCCGAACATAATTTTAGCACCTATGCGGAAATATCCACTGTTGCTTATTGTATATTTCATCTCGGGAGAAGCTGCCATTTTTTTCAATAAAAAAACATGTTGCGTTTTGTGCTTTCAGATACATAACAACTCTATTGATTGAGAGTATTTATTTTATGAAAATTTGTTTGGAGAAACGATTTAGTATTCAATACTTGCGAATCCGAGTATTTTAGGGCCAAATTCAAGAGTGAGAGAAGCCAGTCCAATTGGTGTCATTCCAACAACAAAAGGTCGATTTCTATATTCAAAGTAAATCATAGAGTAACCTTGTTCGTAAAAAACAACATCGCCAACTTTTGGTTTTGTTGTAGTTGGTAGTATCTCTTTTAGTTTATATCGTTCATTTGCAGGCACAGCAGTTTTGCTGAATTTATTTATAATATATGTTGCAAAACTTGGCGAGTCGAAACCTTGTTCAGGAGAATTTCCTCCTAGATGCCATTTAATCTCATTAGCATCAATCATTCTCCTCATTTCAGTAATCATTTTTGTCTGTTTCGGATAGCGAGAAAATAGTTCTTTATCTCTTTTAAAATCGAAGTGAAAACGTTTGTCTTTATAATTAATGGCTAATTTATAAGCTCTCTCCATTTCAACGAGCTTATCGGTTTTCGTAATAATTTCTTTATTTAGTTCAATAACTGTGGTTTCTAGAGTTTGCATTTCATTTGTAAGTACTGCTACTTGATTTTGGGCATTGTCAACTGTAAAATAAGAGCCAAAAATCAGTATTACAGTAATAATTATAGGAAATGAAGAGTACAATAACATACGTTTTCTAGATTTTTTTTCCTCTTTTTGGAACTTTCCTAATATTTGTTCTTTATTTTCCATGATTAACCGAGTACATTTTTTTCGATAAATTTCCATATTAAATCT
Source organism: Bacteroidota bacterium (assembly GCA_030632865.1). GTDB lineage: Bacteria > Bacteroidota > Bacteroidia > Bacteroidales > Prolixibacteraceae > Draconibacterium. Next base: position 9,376 of record DAOVTY010000030.1, on the reverse strand, counting down.
TCCAGCTTTTTTTTATCTGCACCATTAGATATTTTATGCTGCTCTGAGAGTTCGCTAATTAGTTTTATGCGATTTCGCCGGTCAACAATCTCTTTTATGGGAAACGCACAAACCGATGAAATAAGGGTGCCCGAAACGCTGACTAGACTTTTCATTTGATCTGGGAAAGTGAGTATGCTGAGTGAGTTTAGGACAATAAGTAACAAACCTGCAAATATTATAAGAACAGCAAAACCAACCCTAAAACGTATTGAAGATTTATAGGTTTGAATTATCTGTTTTATGTACAAATCGACATCCATAATTTAAAATTTGCTTAGGTAATTTACGGCAAAGTTCAGAGAAACACAAGTTTCGTTTTGTGCAAAAGCTTATTTATTGGAGTAATTTCAGAAATAGAATCTGTTAACTGTAACTTATAAATAGTGTTTATAAGTTGAGGATTAAAATTGAAAAATAAATTATTTACTTCAAAGTAATAATATAAACAGTGGTTAAAACTTTAAACGATAATCAATTCCTAAAATGTTAATCGTTTGATCATCAATATAAAAATGTTGCAATCCATAGTAAATTGCAATACGGTGTATCTCACCTATTTTACGCGAAACTCCAATATTGAATCTTCCTTTTATTAACTCATTTTCGCTTAAACTCTGAAACAACTCATAACTCATAAAGGGAAATAGTTTATTTCCTCTTATGTCGTAACCCACTTTAAAACGCGGACGAATCATTGTGGTTTTACCATCATTATCAATATTGTTATAAGTGGTAAAGCGGGTTCGGAAAGATGTTTCAAAGCGATCAAAATCTTTTGAAAATTTTGCATCGAGAACCATTCTATGTGTAACTTCGTCTCCCTTATCTTTTATGTTTGTTTTTATTCGGTAAGCAGCTGCTAACTCTAAAAACTTAAATGGTTCATACGCTAGTTTCGCATCAAACTGGTATTTGTCCATTGTAAAATCGTCTTGAAATCGAAACTCAGGAATTATACTGAATTCAAATTTTTCTAAAAATGTTTTTGTAAATTCTAATTCAACCCAAGTTCCAAATTTTTCTGTTTGTGCCAAAAGAAAATTATTACTAGCAATAGAAATTAAAATAAAAAATAGTAGGCGTTTCATGATTTTACCTCTCTTTTAGATGTTTGTCCTTTTACATCGAAAAAGATTGTAATTTGAGCAACATCACGCAAAAAATCAATTTTAAAAATTCTATATCTTTTGATTTTTATTCCGGTTCGTTTTTCCAAATCTTTTAACAGCTCATCCTCTTTCTCTTTATGAAGATTTTCGATATTTTCGTAAACAACTACCAGCGAATCCTCTTGGCGAAGCATCAATGCTTTTTCTAATACCCACAGTGTAACAATTAATAGTAGGTTTACCAGAGTTAGTTCGAAATATCCAAGATAACTTTTAGAGAGCGCATTTATTACAGATACTGCGATAATAACAAAAAGATATGTCATCTCTTTGGGTGGAATTGGGTCGGTACGATAACGAATAATTCCAAATATGGCAAATAATCCAAGTGCGAATCCAAGCTCTAATTCAACATTTTCTAAGATATAAACAAGAAGAAAAATAGCAACACTAATTGCAAAATAGCTAAAATAAAACTCTTTTTTTCTACTAATTCGGGCATATAAAACCACAACAAAAAATGTAGTAATCAGATTAAATGAAAAATGGATTACTAATTCAGAGAAAATTTCGAGTTGAAACATATTCTTTAGGTTTATTTAGTTTAAAATTTCTTTGTTTAAAAATCGTAGTCGCGGTTTAAATGCATTTTGTTTTAAATTTCGATCAAGCACTGCTCGTCCTGTACAATATTTCGACAATCCTCGCTGTCTAATTTTTAACTGTCGAAGCATTGAAACAATTGGCGATGATTTTAAACTACGTCCTCTTTTCAGTTCAAAAATAACCAAATTTTCAAACTTCACCTTACCATTACTATTCCAAAATTGCGGGCCAATATCGATGGTACAGCGGTCGAGTTTATTTTTATGAATTAAAGTTAAACGCCTAAAACTGTTATTTAAACTTGGCTGCAACTCTTTTCCGTTAAATCGCGAAGTATTTTTAATAAAATCTAACTCTGAAGAAATAAAGCCGTTCTGACCAAAATCTGTTTCAATGCGTTTTTTAATTGTTCGTTTCTTGTTGGTTTTTAACTTTATTTCCAAGAAGTTAGTATCTGTTGAAACATATTTTCTCCGGCGAACTTTGTGTCTGTTTAATTTTCGGTTATGGTGTTTCAGATACATTGTATTCTCCAAAGTGTCGAAATATGTAGTTTGGTATTCCATTAACCTTTGACCATTTATTTCTAAAATATTGTAATGTGGAAGTGTAAATTTTAGAATTTGATCCAATTTTGAAATATGAAACCAATATTTTCTATCAATTCGGTTCATCAATTTCACCTCTTCTATTTCATCAAGAGACACAGATTTAAAATTAGACAATATGGTTTTAAAATCACTCAATTGGATTGCTATTAATTTTAGAAGAACAAAAATGGAAAATTAATTCATAAAATATCCATTAATAATCTGATTTTATAACAGAATTAATAAAATGAATTAGCAATTATCGATTATTCTAATTCTTTAAAAATATATAAGAAATAGTTCTAACAGTGATAATCTAAAGTAGAAAGGTGTTTTTGAAATAGTTACATTGGTTATTAATCGAAAATAACCTCATTTATTAATGATACCTTTTATAATTGGTTTAACTAAAATATTTTTAACTTTCCAGAAACCAATTTAATCTAAAAGATGAAAAAAATTATATTCATTATTTTAATCCTGTTTCTGTTTGTTGGCACATTTGCAAGTAAAAATGTATTTTCTATTAAAGGCGATAAAACCTATCTTAACAACAAAAAATTCCTAACCATTGGATTGCGATGTTCTAATGCATTAATTTCTGACGAAACAACTTCCGATCCAATTAAATATCTTGATAGTTATAAATCGTACGGTGTAAATACCATAAGTGTTTTTTTTATGGGATCGCGGTTTGGCGATGTAAAAGGATATAACCAGGATGCAAGTTTAAACCCGATTTACACTAAACGCATGGCTAAAATTATTGAAGCTTGCGACAACCGAGAAATGGTGGTTTTAGTTGGTTGTTTATATTGGGGAGGTTCGAATGGCAAGTGGGAAAGCTGGACACAAAAAGAGGCAAATTTGGCCGTGGCAAATACTATAAAGTGGCTTTCTGATAATAATTTTAGAAATGTTTTTGTTGACCCCGACAACGAAGGAATGGCAAACCGTAATAAAGGATTCAATATTGGAGAGATGATTGCTGCTGGGAAAAAAGTTGATTCTGATATTATTATTGGATTTAACGCAAAAGGGAATCCACCAGATAATGCTGATATTGCGCTCCATTTTTCAGCAAAAATACCTGGTAAACATTACGTCGAGAGCGAAGGAACTCCACCTGATTATTGGGGCGAATACAGTAAAGAGAAAGGTTTATACGAATATATAAATGTGGGGATTTACACCGAAAGTAAAAAGCGAAAACAGTTGGCGATAACCGGCGAATATCTTCAAGATGGAATGGGCTATATTTTTGCATCAACATGGTTGCAAAATGTACCTCCAAATCCAAATCCCGGTGGAGATGGAACTCCTGTAAATCCTGGAATTAATTGGTGGTTAGAATTTATTAAAGACTTAAAAAAGAATTCGTTTTAACTTGTGAACTTTAAGTTCTTTTTTAGAGTTGAGTACTAGCTGCGGATTTTTTAACCAAAACAGCATTCTCCATAATTACATCATAAAAGTAACCCGCTCCAAAATCTTTTTTTAGAGTTAACTTCCCTTCGAAAGTAACTTCATCGCCAACCTCGGCAAGTTCCTGTGTTGTGATTGTAAGATCGAATATCCCGTTGTGGCTGGTTCCATCTTGTATGTGAATCCAGTTTCTCCCCATAACTTCTCTGTTTACTTTAACAACTATGCCTTTAATTGCAAATTGCTCGGTAGAATATTTTTGATGATTCTCAAATATATCTGACAAAGTTTTTTCGGCTGCCTGTTTTTTCATTGAAATTGAGCTCTTTTTCTTTGATTCAATTTTGCCAGAATGTTGCTGTTGCGTTCCCATTTTATTTTGGGTATTTGGCATTGTATTAATCGTGTTAATTGGTGTTTTACTAATACTATTTATAAAGTAAATTACATCAAAAGTGCGATCAAGATCTTTACTTTTAAAATTTGCCATTTCCAGTGCCTCGTCGTAATAAAAAATATCGCCCAGATTAATCTCCTGTTTAGATACTGCAACCCATCTTTCGTCAAAATTTTCTTTCACCTTCAAATAACTGTAACTTGTTGCTTGAATTACTTCCGTAACTTCAAAAACTTTTGCATTTGTCGATACAGAATTTTGTATTCCCTGATTATTTTTATTTCGTACACACGACGAAAAAGCAACCACTAAAATCATTATTAAAAAAACTCTCATTTTCTTTTTTTTTCAAAGGAAGCAATTTATTTCTTTGAATAAATAAAATTTTCAAAACTTCTTCCTTAAATTTAAGTATAATCGGTTGTAATTTTTATCCTCCTGAAACGTAGTTTCATAATTTACAGACAAGTACAATTTTTTATTGAATTGATATGTTAAATTCACTTCTCCAATGTTTTGTCTGAGTTCAGAAACTAAATTCAAATAATCAAACTTAACCCATCGGTAGTTTAAAGAAGTGTAAATTTTACCAGCCATAAAATCTTTCGACAACCTCGCACCATAAACTTGCCCGTTTAAATAACTTGTTTCCATTAAATTAGTTGATAATGTGAATGATGCCTTTATTATTGGAATTTGAGAATAATTTGCATAACCATTTAAAGTTCTGGTTGGTCTTGGATCTTCCTTCCTGAAACGGGTACCTGCATTTACTCCCAAATTTAAATAGTTTGTTGGGCGATAATTAATTCTGAATCTATAACCCTGTCTGCTTGCTTGTTGCAAAATTTGGTCGGTATAATTTTTAAAAGTTTCGTAGTAAATTACATTTTTACGGTTATCATACGATACAAATAGCGATAATTTTCGCGAAAATCTATAGCGAGCCGAAAAATATAAACTGGTTAAACTTACCGTATTTGTTGGCACTCCATTCTCTAATTTGTAAAGATCGAGTTCGAATGATGTAAAAATATTCAAATTTTTAATGAATGAATTACTGTGCTGGAAATATGTAAATCTACGATCTATATTCGATGCGTTTCGTTGCTCGAAGAATGCCAGAGAAGTTTGCATGAAACCATTGTCAACTTTTTTGTTTTGCCCTATATATGCACCATATTCAAATAGGTCGGGGTTAAATCCATAATCTTGATAATCTGGTCTCATTCCGGCCACCGCACCCATGTAAAAATTATTCCATTGTTTCTGAAATTGCAATCCATCAACTGCTCCAATATTTGCAATTTTCGCATTTATCTTGCGTCCTGCCCATATCGATGTTGTTTCGTTAAAATCATACTTTACTGCCAGACTGTAAATTTTTAAAGCTCTATTTAGGTTTTCTTGTACAACATCCCACTCATTCAATTTATGCGAAAACGAAATGTAGGTTTCTGCAGAAAATTTTGAGTCTGAAATATTTGAAGCTTTCATTGAAAGCGTGTATCTAAACCTATGAACATCGTTATTTATCGTATTCGAAAAATTTGAATAAGAGGAAAGTGAAAGTCGTCCTAATATACTCTGAGTTGTAGTTGGTTTTGTTATCTTATTTTCAGAATTTAAAACTCGTTTACTAACGTCTTGCTCTATTTCTTCTTCGGGTTGAAAAGAAATAGGAATCTCTTTTTTTGGTTTTTTAAAATGTGCAATTATTCTGTCTGAAACTTCAAATTTATTACTGCCGATAGTTTTACAAAGGCACGATATTGAAGAATGATGATTAACAATGAGAACCGGAACCAAAACCTCATTTTTAAGGGAAAATAGAGTGTCACCATTTTCAATTCCTCCCGTATTTTCAAACTTTACATAAATACTTTGTCCGGTAATATAAGATACATAACCCTCTAAGTTTTTGCTTGCCTCCTGTGCATTTAATTGAAAAATAAATGCAAGTATAAATATGCAATGCAACAATATTACTTTTATGAATTGTATATTCTTACCCATCGTCAGAGTCTCCTGTTGGATGGCACGATAGACAATTTGTGCTGTTATATACGTAATCGGATACTTTGCTGTGGTCATCTGCCATGTCTGTTATATTATGCTCGTGGCAATTTAAACACGAGAAAACTGCATAGTTAGTCGATTGAGTGTGGCAGTCGTTGCACGAATTCCATTCATTTGAATGCTCTCCGCTATAGATTGGGAAATATTGATTATCATGATCGAAAGTAGCCGGTTCCCAAGAATTTTCGGTATGGCAAGCTATGCAATCTGTTGAAAATTGTGCTGTTGCATGAGCCGGATCAATAGTATTATTATAATCGTTAGAATGACATCCGAAGCATGTATTTGGTGTATTTGTGTAGTTTCCTGAATGGCATAAATAACAATCACTTGCAATAGTAGCATGTGCTCCGTTTAAAGCAAAATAATTTTGATGTGTGGGGAATGAAGCTGGAATCCAGTCCGAGTTGGTTGTATGGCAATCGATGCAATTTGTGGAAATTCCCAACGTAGAATGGTTTGGATTAGTAGTAGCATTATAGTTTGATTGATGGCAATCAGCACAAAGTGAGGGTGTTCCAATATATCCTTCAGTATGGCAAGCATTACATTCTGTAGCAATGTGCGAGCCTGTTAAAGGAAAGTTCGTTGCATTATGATCAAAAGTTGAATTGCTCCAATTGCTATTATTATGGCATTGCAAGCAGTCTGTTGGAAAGTTTGATGCAATATGATCTTTTGCATTATTATAATTTTCTTGGTGGCAACTTACACAGTCAGAACTGGCATTTGAAGTTGTTCCCGTGTGACAATCAGAACATTGTTTGCCGGAGTGTCCGTTTGTTAATTCAAAACTTGTGGTTGTTGCATGATTAAATAAAGAAGGTTTCCAGTCGGTTTCAGTGTGACATGCTTCGCAATTAACATCAATCCCAGCATTTACATGATTTGGGTTTGAGGCCATATTATAATTATTAGTGTGGCAACTATTACATTCTGTTGATGTTCCAGTAAATCCATTAGTATGGCAGTCTAAACATGTACTTGCGAGGTGTGCTCCTTTCAATAAAAAATTTGTTGAGCTATGATTAAATGTACTTTTTTCGTTACCCGTTGGATGACAAGAAAAACAAGCCATACTATTATATGAATAACCATTAATGCCGCGATGCTCGTCATCCATTTCTGATTTGTTGTGTTTATGGCAATTGATACAGCTAAAATTCGAATAATTCTCGGGTTGAGTGTGGCAATCAGTACAGTTATCCCACTCTCCTTCATGTTCTCCCGAGTAAATTGGGAAAAACATGGCATCGTGCGATTTAAAATTAGCGGGACTCCAGTCCGGACTTATCGTGTGGCATTCAACACAATCGGTTGAGAATCCTGAATTTTGATGTTGCGGATTTGTCGCTGAATTATAATTATTTTGATGACAACTGTAGCAGTCTGTCGAAATAGGTTCGGTTACTTCGCCTTTGTGACACGCTGAGCAATCTGCAATATTGTGGCCTTGATTTAATGGAAAAAAGTCGTGGTTAATCCCGGATGCCGACCATTCGTGAGCCTCTATTTTATGACACTCTATACAATCTGTTGAATAACCAGCCTGAGTGTGATTTGGAGTTGAGGTTGCCATATAATCTTGCTGATGGCAATCTATGCACTCAATTCCAAGTGGCTCAAACTCGAGCTGCAAAGCCGATGTGTGACATTCTGAGCAACTAACTGAGTTGTGTGCTCCCAATAAAGGGAAACGCCCCATTTGATGAATCTCAGTTATGTTATCCACAATCCACGATTTTGAATCATGGCATCTGGCACAATCTGTACCCACAGTTGTGTTGTGTAGATCGGAATGACAATCGATACAATTAGATTTTACTTCATCGAAAACCAGAGAGGTATGACAATCGGAACAGCGTGTGTAAATATGCTGACCTTCTAAAATAAATTCTGTTTTATTGTGATCGAACTTAGAATTTTCTACTGAATATTTCCAACTATCGGTTGTATGGCAATCGGTACAACTATAGCTTAGTTTTTCACCATGAGGATTTTCCTGCCCCCACGCAAAAATTAAAACAAAATTCAATATTGCTAATAATGACAACTTGCGCATGATATATCTTCAAATTTATATACGATGTAATTCTCAATTAAATTATCTGTTGGTTTGTGACATTCTATACAATCTAGCCCGCTATGTTTACCATCTAATTTAAAAAGTGCATTGTTATGATTAAATTTTTCCGCATCCCAATTTGTAAACGAGTGGCATTTTTCGCATTTGTTTTCGCTCTCAATTTCAAATTGTTTATAATGAATGTCGGCATGACAATTTTCGCATCCTTCAATCTTCATCTTAAATTGCTGAACAGTTATTCCTTCTTCATTTTGTTTGAAATGACAATCTCGACAGCTTATGTTTTTGTGCTTCCCTAAAAGCTGAAAATTTGTACGTTTGTGGTCAAAAGTAATTTCTGTCCATATTGAATTCGAATGACAATCTTTACAATTAGCATCCGGAATGTATTTCTCATCCATGTAATTTTTATGAATGTTTTCGTGGCAATCGACACATCGTGTGCCTAAATTAGCAAAATTCCATTTGTCTTCTTTTTTATGGCAAACAAAACATGGAGTTGCTAAATGCGAACCATCCAATTTAAACCCAGATAAATTATGTTTTTCAATTGTGTAAAAAGAAGGTGAAAAAGTTTCGACGGTGTGGCACTCCGAGCAATCGGGAGAGGTATTGTTTTTAATAAATTGTTTTTCATGAAAATCGCTGTGGCAATTGCTACATAAATTATGTTTTATGGGTTGTGTGTAACTTCCTTTGTGGCACTCTTTGCAATCTATATAAACATGTTTTCCGAGCAGTGGGAAATTTGTGTTTTCGTGATTGAAAGTATTTAAATTTTTTATCTGACTGAATGAAATCTCGTTGTGGCATTTGAGGCAATCGTTGCCAAATTTATTATTATGAACATCTTTATGACAACTCGTACAATTCTCGAAAGCAATACCTGCAAATTTTTGAAAAGTAGTGCCGTTTCTATTTTCAATTGGATGACATGAATTACATTCTAAATTGTTGTGTGTTCCAATTAATTTATAGTTTGTATTATCGTGATTAAAACCATTGGCTGGAACAAAGCTATTTTGGTTGTGGCAAGTTAAAC